>CAUWJW010000050.1:0-13795 GCA_963558985.1 uncultured Clostridia bacterium
GGGCAAGATCTGCTGTTTTTGCTCCTTTTGACCGAATCGGCCTGATTATTTTAGACGAGGAGCATGAAGCAACCTATAAGTCAGATATGACACCCAAGTATGATACAGTTGAAGTGGCACTGAAACGTCTTCAAGAGCACAAAGGCGTGCTGCTGGCGGGAAGCGCCACACCGGGGGTTGCAACTTACTACCGATGCCGGCAGGGAATCTACCGCTGCCTGGAACTGACAGAACGGTACAACCGGGTGGCTCTGCCTGAAGTGGAAGTGGCAGATATGCGTGAAGAGCTGAAGGCCGGAAACAAATCTATGATAAGCAGGCGGCTGTACCGGCTTATGAAAGAATCTCTGGAAAAAAAACAGCAGATCATACTCTTTCTTAATCGGAGGGGATATTCCACCTTTATTTCCTGCAGAGAATGCGGGACGGTATGCAGGTGTCCCGGCTGCGGGATCTCCCTTACTTATCACAAAGAGGAGCAGCGGGCAGTATGCCACTACTGCGGCTATGAAGAAGAACCGCCTTCTGTGTGTCCGGAATGCGGGAGCAAATATATCCGCTACTTTGGAAGCGGGACAGAGAAAGTGGAGGAAGCAGTCAGCAGCTTTTTTCCTGAGGCGCAGGTGCAGCGTCTGGATCTGGATGCGGCCAGGAGGAAAGGAAGCATCGACAGCATCCTGAATCGCTTCAGAAAAGGAAAAACCGACATTCTCATTGGAACGCAGCTTGTTGCAAAAGGGCTGGATTTTCGCAATGTAGGGCTGGTCGGAATCATTTCGGCAGATGTCACATTGAACATTCCCGACTTTCGATCTCCGGAACGCACCTTTCAGCTGATTACCCAGGCGGCGGGAAGAGCAGGAAGGGGCGAAGAGACCGGAAAAGTGATCATTCAGTCCTACACCCCCGAAAATTATGCAGTGCAGCTGGCAGCAGAGCAGGATTACAAAGGTTTTTTTGAGACAGAAATCCGCATGAGGCAGTATATGGAGTACCCGCCGTTCAGTGACCTGATTCAGGTGGTTTTTTCCTCAAAGGAAGAGAGCCGGGCTGCTGCAGGGGCTGAGAAATGGTATGAAAAAATGACTGCCGCACTGGGCGATGAAGCCGGCAGAGTGTTTCCGCCGCAGGCTGCGCCTGTGAATAAGATAAAAGATACATACAGGCACTGCATGCTGATTAAATGCCCGCAGGGAAAGCGGGCTTTCTACACAAAGCTTTTGGGACAGATTAAGGAAGAAGAACGCGGCAAAAAGAAGACGTTTACTGCAACGGTGGATATCAATCCGTATAGTTTTATTTAAATGGAGGAAAATATGGCATTAAGAAATATTGTAGTTGAAGGAGACCCGATTTTAAGAAAGCGCTGCAGAGAAGTAGAGCAGGTAGATGACAGAATCCGTATGATTTTAGATGATATGGTTGAAACTATGCGGGAGGCCGGTGGTGTAGGACTGGCAGCGCCGCAGATCGGCATGATGCGCCGCATGTTTGTGGCAGAGCCTCAGGAGGGGGAAGTATACTGCTTTGTAAACCCGGAAATTGTGGAAATGGAAGGCTCCCAGACAGGAGATGAGGGATGTCTGAGTGTTCCGGGATATCAGGGGACCGTGGAACGGCCGGAGAGAATCAGAATCAAAGGTCTTGACAGAGACGGAAATCCGCAGGAATTTGACTTTGAAGGCTGGGAAGCGATCGTTATGTGTCATGAATTTGATCATTTAGAAGGTATTTTGTATATTGATAAGTCGGATCATATTTATGAAATTACAGCTGAAAGGGAGGAATAATGAAGATTGTTTATATGGGCACGCCGGATTTTGCAGTGCCTGCACTGGAAAAGCTGCACAGTGAAGGACATGAGATCGGATATGTGGTGACGCAGCCGGATGCAGTGCGGGATCGGGGGAAAAAGGTGAAAATGACCCCGGTAAAGGAGAAAGCGCTGGAACTGGGACTGCAGGTTCTGCAGCCGGAAAAAATAAAAAATGACGGAGAATTTTTTCAGACACTGAAATCTTTTGGGCCGGATTTAATTGCTGTTGCTGCCTATGGACAGATTCTGCCCAAAGCCATTTTAGACCTGCCAAGGCTGGGATGTGTCAATATCCACGGTTCGCTGCTTCCGAAATACCGAGGTGCGGCGCCTATCCAAAGAGCGATTCTTAATGGGGAGAAGGAAACGGGGATTACTATTATGTATATGGAAGAAGGGCTGGATACCGGGGCAATGCTGGCAAAGCGGAGCACGCCCATTGAGAGAAAAAACGGTGCACAGCTCCATGATGAACTGGCACAGATGGGAGCAGAACTTCTTGCAGAAACGCTGCCCAAGCTGGAAGAGGGGATGCTTGCAGCAGAACCGCAAGACGATGCACTTTCCTGCTATGCGCCGATGATCTCTAAAAAAGACGGTGAAATTGACTTTCACAAAAGCCCTGAGGAGATTGAACGTCTGGTCAGAGCCTTTGATCCCTGGCCGGGCGCCTTCACTTCCTATAACGGAAAACTTATGAAAATCTGGAAAGCTGAAGTGTCGGAAGAAGAAAATGGAGAATTGCCGGGAACCGTTACTAAAGTGGGTAAAAACGGCATTGAGATTTCGGCAGGCGGCAGAACACTGACTGCAAAGGTGATTCAGTTTCCGGGGAAAAAAAGGGTTGCAGCAGAAGATTATTTAAAGGGCAACACCATTGAAAAGGGCAGCGTTTTAGGATAAAATAAGGAAATAAAAGGGGGTAATACTATGCCAATGTTTGGGATGTTTGATCCGACTGCGATCTTACTGATTCCGGCAATTATTCTTACGATTTATGCGCAGGGAAAAGTAAGCCGTGCATACAATCGGTTTTCGCAGATTCGCAACAGGGGAAATATAACAGGCGCACAGGCGGCCAGAAGAGTTCTGGATGCCAACGGCCTTTATGATGTGCGTATTGAAATGACAAGAGGAAGGCTGACCGATCATTATGATCCGAGGCATCGTGTTATGCGGCTGTCTTCTCAAGTCTACAATGATGCCAGCATCGCTGCTGTCAGTATCGCAGCTCATGAATCGGGACATGCGATTCAGCATGGAACAGGCTATGCTTTTTTAACCTTTCGCAATGCGATTGTACCGCTGGTGAACCTTGTATCGGGACTGTCCTGGCCTCTTTTAATGGTGGGACTGGTTCTTTCCACAGCAGGAAATGCGACTACCGGAAATCTGATTTTTGATATTGGAGTTCTTTTCTTTGCGGCTGTGGTACTGTTTCATCTTGTGACTCTGCCGGTAGAATTCAACGCCAGCAGACGAGCTGTTAAGCAGCTTCAAATGCTGGGAATTGTAGGAACTGATGAAGTCGCAGGAACGAAAAAAGTCCTTTCAGCAGCGGCCATGACCTATGTGGCAGCGCTTGCAACTGCCGTTTTGAACTTAGTAAGGTTACTATTAATTAGGGAGCGTGATTAACTATGGACGCAAATAGAAAAACAGCTTATTTGACATTAATGGATATAGAGTCTAAGAAATCTTATTCCAATATTGCTTTGAATCACCAGATTGTCTGCAACAGACCGGACTCCCAGGGCTTTGTCAGAGAACTGGTCTATGGAGTGCTGGAAAACAAAATGCTCTTGGATTATTATATCGATCAGCTGGTGCCGTCGGGGTCTGCCTCTTTGAAAGCCAGCGACCGGACAGTCCTTCGGATGGGAATCTATCAGCTGGGATACATGGATTCCGTACCAGAATATGCGGCTGTAAATGAAAGCGTAATTCTGGCCAAGAGATACTGCCGGGGCAGAGACGGATTTATTAATGGTGTTCTTCGGAACTATCTGAAGCATAAGTTTTCCATCAAGCTGCCGGACCGGTCACAGGATGAAATTAAATACCTGTCCATCAAGTATTCCTATGCGCCTTGGATTATCGAACTGTGGCTGGAACAGTACAAGATGGATTTTGTAGAGGCAATGCTTCAGGCAGGAAATGAAACCCCGCCTACAACCATTCGTCTCAACTGGCTTAAAGTGATGAAGAAAGACCTGATAGAAAAGCTGGAATCCAAGGGATATGAAGTGGAAGAAGGCAAGGTCTGCCAGAATGCACTCCATGTAAAGGGAAGCGGACTCTTATCAGGAGAACTCTACAAAGGAGGCCTTTTTTCTGTGCAGGATGAAAGCTCCATGCTGGTGGCAGAAAAATTGGATCCGCAGCATGGTGATATTGTTATGGACGTGTGCGCAGCACCGGGCGGAAAGACAATGGCAATTGCAGAGCGCATGAATAATACAGGCAAGATTCTGGCCTCTGATATTTACAGAAGAAAGCTGGATCTGGTGGATAAGGAAGCAGAACGCCTGGGCATCACAAATGTGGAGACACGTTCATGGGATGCCGCAAGAGTGGACTCTTCTATGATAGAAAAAGCAGACAGGGTTCTGGTTGATGTGCCGTGCAGCGGTCTTGGCGTTGTACGGAGAAAACCGGAAATTAAATACAAAGAGAAAACACAGGAGATGGAACTGCTTCCAAAGAAGCAGCTGGCCATATTGTCGGCTTCTTCTCAGTATGTAAAGCTGGGAGGAATGCTTGTGTACAGCACATGTACAGTCAATCCTTATGAAAACCAGAGAGTCATAACAGACTTTCTCAAAAAACACAACAGCTTCAAAAAAGAGGAGATGATTCAGCTTCTGCCTCATGTTAACGGAACTGACGGCTTTTTTATCTGTACGATGAAAAAGAGTACAGCGCTGGTATAGGGGGCGGCTGGAGAACGAGTATTATGGTGCAGATAGGATTTAAAAGCAATACAGGCGTGATTCGGACCAACAATGAAGATGCATGCTTTGTGATTCCCAGTCATGATGTATATGTAGTGGCAGACGGAGTAGGAGGAAACAATGCGGGAGAGATTGCAAGCAGGACTGCGGTGCGGGGTGTTGCCGAATATGTGACACAGGAGCCTTTGGACAGCTGCAAAGATGATCAGGAAATTTACGCATACTTTGAAAAATGCCTCAAGCAAGTCAATGATGAGATCTACATGCTCGGCAGAAAACATAAAGAAAATCAGGGAATGGCCACAACTGTGGTCATTGCCTATGTTAAAGATGACAAAGCCTATATCCTTAACGTTGGGGACAGCAGAGCCTATTTATTCAGAGGCGGGATGCTTTCTCAGATTACAGTGGATCATACATATGTAAACGAGCTGCTTAAAAACGGAGTCATTACAACGAAAGAAGCAGAAAATCACAGCCAGAAAAATGTGATTACCAGAGCATTGGGTGCAGAACTTACAGTCAAGGCTGACTTTTTCCGGATCGGCCTGGAAAAGAACGATATACTCATGCTTTGTTCAGACGGACTCTACGGTGAAGTGAAAGAGGATAAGATCGTAGAGATACTGGATCGGAAGGATACTATGTCAGATACATGCAGTCGTCTTGTGGAGGAAGCCATAAGATGCGGAGGAAGAGATAATATCACCGTAGTTTGTTTGAAAATATAGATAAGGGAGGATGAGAATGAGCAGTAAAATACTAGCAGGACGCTATGAACTGTTTGAGAAAATAGGCGAAGGCGGAATGTCTGTTGTTTACAAAGCAAAAGATAAGCTTTTGAATCGGTATATTGCGATTAAAGTACTGAAACCGGAATTTGTAAAAGACCAGAAATTTATCGAAAGTTTCAGAAGGGAGTCCCGGGCAGCGGCAAGTCTGTCTCATCCGAACATTGTGAATATTTTTGATGTAGGACAGGAGGGAAATATTCACTATATCGTTATGGAACTGGTGGAAGGAAGCACTTTGAGCGATCTGATCCGGGAGGAAGGTCCGATGCCGTACCAGAGGGTGATAGAAATCACCAAGCAGATTGCAGCAGCTCTGAGTGTGGCACATAAGAATCAGATCATTCACAGAGATGTGAAGCCGCACAATGTGCTGATCACTGCCGGAGGAACTGCGAAAATTACAGACTTCGGTATTGCAAAAGCCATGAACTCTTCAACAATCGTAGATACCACAGGCGGCGGCATTATGGGCTCTGTCCACTACTTTTCCCCAGAACAGGCAAGAGGCGGATATGTAGACGAAAAGTCGGATATTTACTCTCTGGGCATTGTAATGTATGAGATGCTTACAGGAAGAGTGCCTTTTGACGGAGATAACCCGGTCAATATTGCGCTTATGCATATTAACAGTGAAATGGTGCCGCCGTCTAAACTGATTTCCGGCATACCGCCGGCTTTGGAAAAGATTGTTCTCAAATCCACGGATAAGTACCAGACAAACCGGTTTGCCAGTGCAGATGAGCTGATTAAAGCACTGGACAATCTGGAATTTGTGGGAAGCGTAGTAGGAGACGCTGTTTTTATGACGGCTCCCGATGACACGCAGATACATGGAAAACCCCTTGTAGACACAGACTTTGACAATGGTGAAGAAGACTTCGGATACGAGGATGACGACCATTATGAAGAGAAAAAGAAGAAGAAAAAGAAAAACGGATCCGGAAAGAAGAAAAAGATCATTATTGCAGCAGCTGTTGTCTTAGTTCTTGCAGGATTTGCAGCAGCATGGGCGCTGGGCGCATTTGAAGGCGAGAAGGTGATTGTGCCGGATCTGAGGGAAATGACGATGCAGGAGGCAAAGGTAAAGGCCGAGGAAGTGGGCTTTGAAATAGTCCAGGGGGATCTTGTCAATGATACCGACATTCCGGAAGGGCAGATTGTATCCCAGGATCCGGAGCCGAATACCAGCGTAAAAGAAGGCACAACCATAAGAGTTAATGTGAGTAAAGGCCCCGGAAACGGGGAGATTCCAAATGTAGTGGGAATGAATGAGGAAAAGGCAAGAGAGGTGCTGGCGGCCAATGGATTTGAAATCGGAGATGTGAGCCCCGGAGAGAGTGAACGAAAGAAGGGCACTGTTTTTGAACAGAGTCCGGAGGCAGGATCTACGGCAGCCAAGGGAAGCACTGTTGACCTTATGATCAGCGACGGCTCACTGGTAAAAATTGCAGTTCCGTACCTCATTGGAAAAGATATTGACGAAGCAAAGGCCAAGCTGATAGAAGTAGGATTAAAACCGGGGAAAACAAAGTATGAATACAGCAATGATTATGATGTAAATGAAGTCATTAAGCAGGAATACGAGGCAAATGAAGAAATCACAAAGAACACAGGTGTAGGCCTGACTGTCAGCAAAGGCCCGGAAGAGCCGAAGCCTGTAAATCTGACCATTGATTTTGGCAAAGCGGAAAACGAATGGTTCTTTATGACCGTTACCCTCTCTGATGAACTTGGGACACGGAATGTAATTTCCAACCAGCAGAGAAATAAGAGCGAAGGCTCAGAAGTCGTATCTCTGGAAGGACAGGGCAAAGGAACCGTTCTGGTTATCTTTGACGGTGAGCAGGTCATGAAGAAAAATGTAGACTTTACAAAAGGGAAGATTCGATAATGAAAGGAACCATTGTAAAAGGAATCGCCGGATTTTACTATGTGAAGGCAGAAAACAGCGTCTTTCAATGCAAGGCCAGAGGCGTATTTAAAAAGGACGGAATTACGCCTGCTGTAGGAGATGAAGTGAATTTTGAACCGGGGCAGGGTGAAGCGGATGACGGATGGATTGTGGAGATTCTGCCGAGGAAAAACCAGTTTATCCGTCCTCCCATTTCCAATGTGGACTGCTTTGCCATTGTAATGGCAGCGGCGCAGCCGCGTCCGAACTATGCGGTAATTGACAAGTTCCTGATTATGGCAGAAAAAAGCGGTACAGATGCTGTTGTCTGCCTGAATAAGATTGATCTGGACAAAAAGAAGGTTGCCCGTGAAGTAGAGGAAAGATACGGCAGTGCATATCCGGTAGCGGACTTAAGCTGCGAAAACGGCACGGGACTGGACGAATTCAGACAGCTGATTAAGGGAAAAAAGACTGCCCTGGCAGGACCTTCCGGTGTGGGAAAATCCACTTTGCTCAACAGACTGATACCGGAAGCCGGAGCAGAAGTCGGTAACGTGAGTAAAAAGACAAAGAGAGGGCGGCATACAACAAGACATTGTGAGCTTTTTGATCTGGGAGATGGAACCATGATTTTTGACACGCCCGGATTCACATCTTTTGAAATTTTAGAAGCAGATGAAGAGGAACTGCAGCACTTGTATCCGGAACTTGAACCTTTTATGGGAAAGTGCAGATATGACAACTGCAGGCATATAAAAGAGCCGGGCTGTGCAGTCCGGCAGGCGGCAGAAGAGGGCAACATACCCGAAGGCAGATATGAGTCCTACAAAACGCTTTTATTAGAAATTCGGGGAAAGAACAGATATTAAACGGAAGAGAAAGGCAGGCACAAAGTGATTCGATTAGCACCATCTATTTTATCGGCAGATTTTTCACGGCTGGGAGAAGAGGTAAAAATTATTGAAGAGGCAGGCGCCCATGTGATACATGTAGACGTAATGGATGGGCATTTTGTTCCTAACATCAGTTATGGGGCTGCTGTGATGAAAAGTCTGTGCGGAAAGACGCAGCTGCCTTTTGACGTGCACCTGATGATTGAAAATCCGGATCAGTACCTGGAAAGCTTTGTAACGGATCAGACAGAATATATTACGGTTCATCAGGAGGCGTGTCCGCATCTGCACAGAATGCTGCAGCACATAAAAAGCCTGGGGATAAAGGCGGGTGTCGCACTGAATCCGGCTACTCCTCTTTCTGCAGCAGAATATATACTGGAAGATGCTGACCTGATTTTGGTTATGTCTGTAAATCCCGGATTTGGCGGTCAGAAGTTTATTCCTTCTGCGTTAAGAAAGGTGGAAGAGCTGGCAAAGAGGCGAAAAGCATTGGGACTTGATTTTGCTATTGAAGTTGATGGCGGGATCAATCTGGATAACGTGAAGACGGTTACAAAGGCGGGAGCAGAACTGATTGTAGCAGGTTCTTCTGTATTCGGCGCTCCGGATGTACGTACACGCACAGGTGAGTTTCTGGACTTGTTTTAAGATAAGAGAGGGCTGTTGCAGCAAGGCAATACGCCCTTTTTTTCATCACTTTGGAAATAAAATGGAAAAAATAAGGGGATTATAATTTAGAGAGCAAGGAAGGAGTGTCGAGCTGAATGCTCGGCGAAAAAAGTATATGCATGGGGAAATGGACAGGAAGCAGGTAAGCATTATTGTTCCCTGCTATAATGAGGAGAAAGTTCTCCGGCTGTTTCGGGGGGCATTGATGAAGCAACTGCAGAAACTGGATTCGGAGTGCTATGACTATGAAGTGATTTATGTAAATGACGGAAGCAGTGATAAAACGATGGATCTGATTTTGGAATTTGCAAAAGAAGATTCTAGGGTCAGATACCTTTCTTTTAGCCGTAATTTCGGAAAAGAGTCTGCCATGCTGGCAGGGCTTGAGCATGCAGGCGGGGACTGTATTATTTTGATGGATGCAGACCTGCAGCATCCGCCGCATCTGATTTTGCAGATGCTGGAAAAATTTGAAGAAGGCTTCGATCAGGTGATTGCAAAGAGAAACCGGGAGGGAGATCCGCTGAAGACTGCTTTTTTTGCACGGATGTATTACCGGCTGGTCAATAAAATGGTAGATGTTAAAATGGTAGATGGAGCCGGAGATTTTCGGCTGCTTAGCAGAAAGGCTGCTGATGCGGTTTTGTCTCTGCGGGAAACTAATCGCTTTTCAAAAGGCATTTTTTCCTGGGTGGGGTTTAATCAGACCTATCTGGAGTATGAAAACAGGCAGCGTGCACTGGATCAGAGCAAATGGTCTTTTAAACGGCTGCTGAGGTACGGGGTGGATGGTATTGTTTCTTTTAATGTGCAGCCTCTTCGCATGTGTGTTTATCTGGGGGGAGGGCTGCTGACTATCAGCATGCTGTATTTGCTGTATTTGTTTATTGGCATTTTGATTCGGGGAATTGATGTTCCCGGATATTTCACGACGATTGCGCTGATCTCTGTGCTGGGAGGCGTTCAGCTGATCTCTTTGGGTATTATTGGAGAGTATGTGGGCAGGATTTATGCGGAAGTGAAAAAAAGGCCGGGCTATATTATTGCGGAGTCAAACTTTGAGAGGGGAAAGTAAGGTGAAACAGCTGGTGGACAGGCAGGCGGTCAGGTTTGTTCTGGTTGGCATTTTGAATACGCTGGTGGGGAGTGCTATTATGTTCGGATTTTATAATCTGGCGGGAGTTCCTTACTGGATTGCAACTGCTTCTAATTATATTCTGGTGAGCATACTCAGTTTTTTTCTTAATAAGAGTTTTACTTTTGGGCATAAGGGAGGTACTTTCCGCAGCGGTCTGCGGTTTGCGGTGAATATAGGAGTCTGTTATCTGCTGGCTTACGGAATTGCTAAGCCGTGTGCTGCTGCGCTTTTGACAGGCCGGAGTCTGCGCATGCAGGAAAACGGTGCCATGCTTGCCGGGATGTGCCTTTTTACTGTCTTGAATTACCTGGGACAGAGGTGGTTTGTGTTTGGGCAAAAGTGAGACGGGGCGCTGAGGAGGGTACTTTATATGTTTGTAAAACTGCGTACCGTGTGGTAAAATAAAAAATATGGCTTAGAATAAAAGGGGGAATTATGATAGCAGAAACTAAAAAAATGTTTGCCGGAGTGGTACATGGAAAACAGGATATTCGCTTTGAAGAAATTCAAATGCCGGAGTTGAAAAAAAATGAAGTTTTGGTTGAAGTTAAGATGACAGGGATTTGCGGGTCCGATGTTCCAAGAGTGAATGAGGGGACTTGTCATTTTTATCCGATTGTGTTAGGTCATGAATTTTCCGGAGTTGTTGCCGATGTCGGCACTGATGTGACGAGTATAGAAATAGGAACACATGTTGCAGGAGTTCCATTGGTGCCCTGCATGCAGTGTGAAGACTGCAAAAAGGGAAATTACTCTTTATGCAAGAAGTACAGTTTTATCGGATCGAGACAGAACGGAAGCTTTGCACAGTATGTTGCAGTGCCTGAAACAAATGTCATTCCTTTAGACAATAGTGTAACCTTTGAGCAAGGCGCTTTTTTTGAACCGGCAACTGTGGCACTTCACGGTCTGAGATGTGCAGATTTTCAGGGCGGAAAAACAGTAGCTGTCTTAGGTGCAGGCACAGTAGGATTGCTCACTATGCAATGGGCCAAAATTTTTGGTGCCAGTAAAGTGATTGTTGTAAACCGCAGCCGGCAAAAATTAGAGACAGCAAAAGATTTAGGTGCTGATGCGGTTGTCAGCTCCCTGGATGAGAATTATAGAGAGCAGCTTATGGACCTGACAGACAATAGAGGCTTTGACTATGTTTTTGAAACAGCCGGAAGTGTGGAGATGATGAAAACTGCCTTCTATTCAGCTGCAAATAAGGCAGATGTGTGCTTTATAGGGACCCCTAAAGAGGCGCAGACGTTTAGTGTTGCTGAATGGGAGATGATGAACCGCAAAGAATTTAACATGACGGGATCATGGATGTCATACAGCGCACCATTTCCGGGAGAGGAATGGAGTTTGACTGCCCATTGTTTTCAATCAGGACAGTTAAAAATAGATGCAAGAATGATAGATAAGGTGATTCCTTTGCGTGACATTGCAAAGGCGTTTGCTTTGTATAAAGAACACAAAGTAAGTGGCAAAATTCTAATAGACAGCCAAGGCTAAAAAGAGAATTGAGGAGAGATTATGATGGAACGGGATGCAATGCATGAGATGATATATAAGCGTAAGAATTTAGGTATTCATTGCGGGATACCGAGTTTTTGTACTGCCAATGAACTGGTCATAGAAGCTTGTCTTCAGCAGGGGAAACGCTTTGGTGATGATATTCTTATAGAAGCAACAGCCAACCAAGTAAACCAGTATGGCGGCTATACCGGAATGAATCCGGAGCAATTTAAACAAAAAGTATATGAAATTGCAGATAGAGTTTCCTTTCCAAAGGATCGTATTATTTTAGGGGGAGATCATTTAGGGCCTCTGACTTGGAATAATGAACCGGAAGAAACAGCAATGAAAAAAGCTGAGGAACTGGTGCGGGAATTTGTGCTGGCAGGGTACAAGAAAATTCATTTGGACACCAGCATGCGCCTTGGAGATGATTCCAAGACAGAGGTTCTGCCTACCCGCCTGATTGCAAAGAGAGGCGCAAGGCTTTATAAAGTGTGTGAAGATGCATACCAGGCCTTATTAAAGAAAAATCCGGAAGAAATGCGGCCTTCTTATGTAATTGGAAGTGAAGTGCCTATTCCGGGCGGAACGCAGGAAAAAGAGGATCAGGTTGCAATTACCAAAGTAGAGGATCTGCACGAAACTATCCAGATGTACAAAGAAGAGTTTGAAAAGCTGGGGCTGATGCATGCCTTGGATACGATTGTAGGTGTAGTTGTTCAGCCGGGCGTTGAATTTGGAGATGAAAATCTGGTTCGCTACAATCGTGCGGAAACGGTATCCTTGAGCGAAGCGATCGCTGAGTATCCGGGTCTGGTTCTTGAAGGCCATTCTACAGATTATCAAGGGGCAAGACAACTAAAGGAAATGGTGGAGGACGGGGTGGCTATTTTAAAAGTAGGACCGGCTCTCACCTTTGCTGTTCGTGAGGGGCTGTTTGCGCTTAGCTGTATTGAAAGAGAATTGATCGACAAAGAGAAATGGGCAGATTTTCCGCAGGTTTTGGAAAATGCAATGCTGAAGAACCCAAAGAACTGGAAGAATCATTATAAAGGCGGCGAAGAAGAACAGCACTTGAAACGAAGATACAGTTTTTCCGACCGATGCCGTTATTATCTTTCGCAGGAAGAAGTGCAAGCGGCCATTGAAAAATTATTTAAAAACTTAGACGAGGTACATATTCCTCTGGGTCTGCTGCATCAATACTTTCCGCAGCAATATATTAAGATTCGAGATGGACGTCTGACGCTTAAAGCGAGGGAATTGGCAAAAGATAAAGTTGTGGAATGTATTGAAGACTACAACTATGCAACAAAATATAATTATATGATAGGAAACATTTTCTTATCATAGAGAAATTAAAATAAATTATAAAAAATAGATAAGCAGGAGAAACAGGTTGTGACAAATGCAGATTTTATCAATTATGATGACTTTACAAACGACATAGCTGTAAATGAAGATGCAGAAGCATTTATTGAAGGCTACAAAGAAAAAAAACTTCAATATAAAAATGAAGTGCTCAGTGAGGTGCTAACTGCATTAAATGATATTTGCAAAGACAATGAATGGAAATATTTTGCTGTTAAAGAACTACTGACGAACAGTCTTGCGCAGAAGGATTTGTATCCGGATCTATGCTGCTTTGAAATCGTAATGATGCGGGAGGACTATGATCCATTTGTTGCTTACGTGCAGGAATACGGCAAAAAATACGGTATTAAAACGACTTCACCGTACGGAGAAGATGGCAGTATAACACAAAATATTAATTTTCAAATCTCCAAAAAGGCTCAGGCGGACACTGTATATGGCAGTCTGGAGGCAGAAGTGGCCATTAATGTAATCCCCTATGATTATCTGCCTGATCAGGCGCAGGAGAGGGAACAAATCATAAAAGAGTTTTCACAAAGAAATGTATGGTACTGTGGACTTTCCCGATATGCTTATAATAACAAAGGGAAAAACAGAAGCTGGAAAACGAGGGTCAACCTTCTGCTTCGCTATAATTCCTCTTATTTTAAACGGTTACATGAAGAATATAAAAAACAGCTGGAAGTTTGCAGGAAGTGTAGCGAAAGTGGTTACTGCGGGCGCCTGGAGCTAATGACAACAGAGGCCCTAG
>CAUWJW010000051.1:0-13676 GCA_963558985.1 uncultured Clostridia bacterium
CTGTATTCCGCAATCCTCGGATTAAAGAAGCAGTTACCGATCTTCTGGAAAACAGAGACGGCCTGATGCTGGGAATCTGCAACGGATTCCAGGCGCTCATCAAACTGGGCCTGGTTCCGGAAGGAAAGATTATAGACACAGACGAACACAGCCCGACACTTACCTATAATAAGATCGGACGTCATCAGTCCCAGCTGATCCGTACAAGAGTGGCCTCCGTAAAATCACCTTGGCTGGCAGGCACAGAAGTTGGAGATATCCATACCATAGCCATTTCCCACGGAGAAGGACGCTTTATTGCAGAGCCGGAAGTCATGGAGCGAATCATAAAGAATGGGCAGGCAGCAACTCAGTATGTGGATTTTGACGGAGAACCGTCCATGGATATTGCCTTTAATCCAAACTTCTCCAACATGGCCATTGAAGGGATCACCTCACCTGACGGAAGAGTGTTTGGCAAAATGGGACATTCCGAGCGAATCGGAAAGTATGTATATAAGAATGTAGACGGAAACAAAGATCAGAAAATCTTTGAGTCCGGTGTAAAATACTTTAAATAGTTAGAAAAAGGGAAAGGATGGACATTAACATGAAAGTTGCAATCGTGATGGGGAGCAAATCGGATTACCCGGTAGTACAGAAAGCAGAAGAAATTCTGGAACATTTTCATGTGGAGACAGAAACAAGAATCATCAGCGCCCACAGGACGCCGAGAGTGGCCGAAGAGTTCGCATCCACAGCAGAAGAAAGAGGCGTGGAAGTGATTATTGCAGCAGCAGGAAAAGCAGCGCACCTGGCAGGTGTACTGGCAGCAACAACGCCTGTACCTGTAATCGGAATCCCAATGAAATCCAGCACACTGGATGGATTGGATTCTCTGCTGTCAGTGGTACAGATGCCAAAAGGCGTGCCGGTAGCAACCGTAGCAGTAGACGGAGCCGAAAACGCAGGAATTCTGGCTGTACAGATTCTCAGTACCAAATATCCGGAACTGAGACAGGCAGTCAAAGATTATAAACAGAAAATGGCGGAAGACATTATTAAGCTGGATGAAGAATTTAATATGCCGCCGGAACAAAAAGTCATCATTTCTGATAAATAGGAGGAAAGCAGCAATGGAAAAATTAGAACAACTGTATGAGGGAAAAGCAAAGAAAGTATTTAAAACAGACGATCCCAATTTATATATCGTAGACTATAAAGATGATGCAACTGCTTTTAACGGAGAAAAGAAAGGGCAGATTGCAGGAAAAGGTGCAGTAAACAATGTGATGAGTAATATTCTCTTTCAGCTGTTGGAACAGAAGGGGGTTCCGACTCACTTTGTAGAGCAGCTGAGCCAGAGAGAAACTGTAGTAAAAGCCGTGAAAATTCTTCCTCTGGAAGTCATCATGCGAAACGTTTCCGCAGGATCTTTTGCTAAGCGTTACGGCGTAGAAGAAGGGATTGTATTTGATCAGCCGACCTTTGAATTTTCTTATAAGAATGATGACCTGGGGGACCCCCTCATGTGTGAATCTCATGCACTGGCACTGGGGCTGGCTACAGCAGAGCAGATTGAAACCATTCGTAAATATGCGGGAATCGTAAACGACACGCTCAAAGAATTCTTCCTGGACAAGGGATTAAAGCTCATTGACTTCAAAATCGAATTCGGACTTTTTGAAGGGAAAGTGATTCTGGCAGATGAAATTTCACCGGATACCTGCAGACTCTGGGATGTAAAAACCAACGAAAAGATGGACAAAGACCGCTTTAGAAGAGATCTTGGAAATGTAGAAGAAACTTACCGGGAAGTTTTGAAGAGAGTACAGAAATAGGCGCCGGGCCGGGCATGGAATGGAGGATAAACCATGGACGATATGAAAAAAATGACCTATAAGGATGCAGGTGTAGATACAAAAGAAGGTGAGCGAGCCGTTTCCCTGATGAAAGACCATGTGAAAAGAACATTCAATGAGAATGTTCTTACAGGGCTTGGAAGCTTCGGAAGCCTCTTTCAGATTGATGTTGCTTCTATGACACAGCCAGTGCTTGTTTCCGGTACAGACGGAGTAGGAACGAAGCTGAAGATTGCATTTCTGATGGACAAGCATGACACGGTGGGAATCGACTGTGTAGCCATGTGCGTCAACGATGTCCTCTGCCAGGGTGCAAAACCGCTGTTTTTCCTGGATTATATTGCAACCGGAAAAGTAAAGGCAGAAAAAATTTCAGACATTGTAAAGGGAATTGCAGAAGGGTGCAGACAGTCAGGAAGTGCACTTGTCGGCGGAGAGACAGCAGAAATGCCGGACTTTTACAGTGAAGGCGAATATGACATGGCAGGATTTTCTGTAGGCATGGTAGATAAAGACAAAATCATCACCGGAGAGAAAATCAGAGAAGGCAATGTAATTATTGGAATCGCATCTAGCGGAATCCACAGTAATGGTTATTCCCTGGTAAGAAAAGTATTCAATGAAAGTAGACGATTATGTAGAAGAGCTGGGAATGACACTGGGAGAAGCCCTTCTTACGCCTACGAAAATTTATGCGTCTGCCTGCAGTGCAGTGCTTCCTAAATATGATGTGAAAGGAATTATTCATATTACAGGAGGCGGATTCTTTGAAAACATCCCAAGAATTCTGCCGGAAGGGACAGCCGCTAAAATTCAGATCGGCACCTGGGAAGTGCCGCCGATTTTCCCGTACATTAAGAAATGTGGAAACATAGATAAAATTGAGATGTTCTCCACTTACAACATGGGTGTGGGAATGATGATGATTGTAGAGGCAAAAGATGCAAACAGTATTGTGAAGGCATTGCGTGAAGCCGGAGAAACAGCAGACATTATCGGTCAGATTGTTAAAACCGACGGAGACAAAGTGATTTTGGAGGATAAATAGATGATAAATATTTCTGTCCTGGTTTCCGGAGGCGGAACAAATCTGCAGGCGCTGATTGATAAAATTCAGGCCGGCCAGCTGGAAAATGCAAGGATTGTTCAGGTCATTTCCAGCAGAGAAGGCGTTTTTGCACTTGAGAGAGCACAGAAGGCAGGGATCCGGGGCAAAGTAATTACAGACACACAAACACTGCTGTCTGAGCTTGCCGCAGAGAAGACGGATCTGATCGTACTGGCAGGCTATATGCGGGTATTGGAGCCGGCAGTAATCGAAGCTTATCCCAGACGCATCATCAACATTCATCCTTCCCTGATTCCAAAATACTGCGGAAAAGGATTTTATGGAAAAAGAGTCCACCAGGCAGTCATAGATGGAGGAGAAACGGTTTCTGGCGCAACGGTGCACTTTGTCGATGAAGGTGTGGATACCGGTGAGATTATCCTCCAGAGGCAGGTTCCGGTAAAAGCCGATGATACAGCAGAAACGCTGGCTGCCCGTGTGCTGCAGACCGAACATGTGATTTTAGCAGAAGGAATAAAAAAAGTAATGGCAGAACTGCCGGAATGTGAAGGAGGTAAGTAATGGGAGGAGTCATTGGATTCGTTTCCGAACAGGATTGTGTGATGGATCTGTTCTTTGGGACAGACTATCATTCCCACCTTGGTACAAAGAGAGGCGGAATGTGCGTGCTGCAGGAGGATGGATTTAACCGCTCCATCCACAACATTGAAAACTCTCCTTTTCGCAGCAAGTTTGAAAGTGATATCGAGGAAATGAGCGGTACCATGGGAATCGGCGCTATTAGTGACGGTGACCCTCAGCCGCTGACTGTGTACAGCAGGCAGGGCGACTATGCCATTACCACTGTGGGGCGGATCAATAATAAAGAAGCCATTGTAAAGGAACTTCTCAAGGATCGGCCGAGCCAGTTTATGTCCATGAGCGGTGGAGCCATTAATAATACAGAACTGGTAGCTGCCCTGGTTTCCACAGGGAGAGATCTGGTGGACGGCATCCGTATTGCACAGGCAAAGATTGATGGTTCTGTGACCATGCTGATTCTTACAAAAGAAGGACTGTATGCTGCCCGTGACAAATACGGCAGAACCCCGTTGATTATCGGGGAAAAGGACGGCGCATACTGTGCTGCTTCCGAGTCTTTTGCTTTTATCAATCTGGGATATAAATATAAGAGAGAACTGGGACCTGCGGAAATCGCCTTCCTTACGCCTGATGGGGAAGAGACGGTCGGTGAGCCGCAGGAAGGTATGCGCATCTGTGCATTTCTGTGGACATACTTCGGATATACTACGTCTATCTATGAAGGAAGAAACGTAGAACTGATGCGTAACCGCAACGGGGAGCTTCTGGCGCAGCGGGATGGTGAAATGGACGTAGACTATGTAGCAGGTGTGCCGGACAGCGGAATCGCTCACGCACTGGGATATGCCAACCAGTCGAGGGTGCCATATGCGCGGCCGCTGATTAAATATACGCCTACCTGGCCGAGAAGCTTCATGCCGCAGAACCAGAAAGCCAGAAATCTAATTGCCAAAATGAAGCTGGTACCTGTTTTTCAGATTATCAATGATAAAAAATTTGTACTCATTGATGACTCGATTGTAAGAGGCACACAGCTATCGGAGACTGTTTCCTATCTGATTGAAAATGGGGCAAAAGAGATCCATGTTCGGTCTGCCTGCCCGCCGATCATGTACGGATGCAAGTTCCTCAACTTTTCCCGCTCCGTTACAGATATGGAGCTGATTACAAGACGTGTAATACGGGATCTGGAAAAAATTCAGGGAGATACTATCCCGGAAGACATCCTGGCAGAATATGCGGCAAGCAACACCAAGCGGCACTGCGCCATGGTAGAAGAAATCCGCAGGCGTCTGAAATTCGACAGTCTGAAATTCCAGGCGCTGGAGGATACGATTAAGGCCATTGGTATAGACGGCTGTAAACTTTGTACTTATTGTTGGAATGGAAAGGAATAGAATATGAGAGCATTAATCAGTGTTTCAGATAAAAGCGGGGTTGTAGAATTTGCCCGGGAACTGGAAAATCTCGGTGTACAGATTATCTCCACAGGAGGGACCCACAAGAAACTTGAGGACAGCGGAATCAGTGTGACCGGGATTTCCGATGTAACAGGATTTCCGGAGTGTCTGGATGGGAGAGTAAAGACTTTGCATCCGGCAGTCCACGGCGGAATCCTGGCTATGAGAGATAAACCTGAGCACATGGAACAGCTTAAAGAACTTGATATTGAGACCATTGATATTGTAGCCATCAACCTGTACCCGTTTAAAGAAACGATTTTAAAGCCGGGCGTGACATTGGAAGATGCCATTGAAAACATTGATATCGGCGGACCGACTATGCTTCGTTCTGCTGCAAAGAATCATAAAGATGTAGTTGTGGTATGCGACCCGGCAGATTACGAGACGGTTATCAGCGAACTGAAGGAAAAGGAAACAGTTTCCTATGAAACCAAGTATAAGCTGGCGTTAAAAGTATTCCAGCACACTGCCGCTTACGATGCAATGATTTCCGACTATTTGAGAAAACAGATCGGAGCAGAGCTTCCGGATAATCTGACCCTTACCTTTGAGAAAGTACAGGAACTTCGTTACGGAGAAAATCCGCATCAGAAGGCTTCTTACTACAGAGAGATTCAGCCGGCAGACGGAAGCCTGGTGAAAGCACAGCAGCTTCACGGAAAGGAACTTTCCTTTAATAATATTAATGATACCAACGGCGCTCTGCAGGCACTCAAGGAATTTACAGAACCTGCAGTAGTTGCAGTAAAACATGCAAATCCATGCGGCGTAGGTATTGGAGCGGATATTTTCACCGCATACAAGAAAGCCTACGACTGCGACCCAACTTCTATTTTCGGTGGCATCGTAGCAGCCAACCGCCCGATTGATAAAGCAACAGCAGAAGAAATCAACAAGATTTTCATTGAAATCGTCATTGCACCGGACTTTACAGAAGAGGCAATGACAATTCTGACACAGAAGAAAAACATTCGTCTGCTGAAACTGGATAAAATTGAGGAAAAAGGACCGGAAGGGCAGATTGATATTAAAAAAGTGACAGGCGGTCTCTTAGTGCAGGGAAGCGATGATATTCTCTATAACGAAGAAGAACTGAAAGTGGTAACGGACCGGAAACCGACAGACAAAGAAATGGAAGATATGAAACTGGCCATGAAGGTGGTAAAACATATTAAATCCAACGGTATCGTCATTGCAAAAGATCAGGCAACCATCGGAATCGGACCGGGACAGGTAAACAGAATCTGGGCTGTGGAAAATGCTATTCGTCAGGCCAATACCTCTCTTGAAGGTGCTGTTTTGGCATCAGATGCATTCTTCCCCTTTGATGACTGCGTAACTGCAGCGGCAAAGGCGGGGATAACAGCAATCATCCAGCCGGGAGGTTCCATGAGAGATCAGGAGTCCATAGATAAAGCAAATGAACTGGGAATTGCTATGGTATTTTGTGGTGTACGTCATTTTAAACATTAACATCAGGAGAAAAGTATGAGGATTTTAGTTGTAGGAAGCGGTGGCCGGGAGCATGCGATTGTATGGAAACTGGCCCAGAGTCCGAAAGTGGACAAAATTTACTGTGCTCCGGGAAATGCAGGAATTGCACTTGAAGCAGAATGTGTGAATATCAAGGCTGAAGACATTGCAGGCCTGTGCGGATTTGCGCAGGAACACCAGATTGATCTGGCTGTTATCGGCCCGGAAGTGCCGCTGGCAATGGGAATTGTAGACGAACTCGAAGCAGCCGGGATCAGAACATTTGGACCGAATAAGAAATGCTCCCGTCTGGAAGCCAGCAAATCTTTCACGAAGGAATTTCTGGCAAGGCATGAGATTCCCACAGCCGGGTACAGAGAATTTACCGATAAGCAGGAACTTTTGAATTCTGTAGGAATTTTCGGATATCCCATGGTGCTCAAGGCAGATGGTCTTGCAGCAGGCAAGGGTGTTGTGATTGCAGAAACAGAAGAGGAAGCAGTAAAAGCAATCGAAGAAATGATGGGCGAAAAGGTATTCGGAAGTGCGGGAGACAAGGTAGTAGTAGAAGAGTTTCTTACAGGAGTAGAAGCATCGATGCTTTGCTTTGTAGACGAAAATGCAATCGTACCGATGGAATCGGCGCAGGATTACAAGCGTATTTTTGACGGTGACAAAGGACCTAACACCGGAGGCATGGGAACCTATTCTCCGAGTCTTGTCTTTGATGAAGCGCTGGAAGAACGCATCCGCAGAGAGATCTTGGAGCCAACCCTACAGGGCTTTCAAAAAGACGGGCTTGACTTTAAAGGGGTGCTGTTTATCGGTCTGATGATTTCCAAAGACGGTCCGAAAGTAATCGAGTTTAATAATCGCTTCGGAGATCCGGAAGCGCAGTCCGTGCTTATGCGCCTGGATACAGATTTACTGGATATTTTTACAGCTGTTACAGAAAACAGACTGGCAGACATGGACATAAAGTGGAAGCAGGAAAAGGCAGTCTGCGTTGTTCTGGCCTCCGGCGGCTATCCGGGAAGCTATGAAAAGGGCAAGGAAATTACAGGACTGGATAAAGTGGATGCAGATGTGGTGGTGTTCCATGCGGGAACAGGAAATGAACATATTTGTGATGCCAATTCCTGCCGCAGTGCTGTCGTGACTGCAGGAGGCAGGGTACTGGGCGTAACAGCAACAGGAAAAACCCATGAAGAGGCCCGTGCAAAAGCCTTTGAAAATGTGAAGAGAATCTCCTTTGAGGGAATGCAGTACAGAAATGATATTGGATTAATCAATAAAAATCTGGTATAATAGAAAAAATAAATCAAGGGAGGCAACCTATGAAAAAACAAATTATAACCATCAGCCGTGAATTCGGAAGCGGCGGCAGGCTGATCGGCAGACGGCTGGCAGATGATCTGGGAGTTCCCTACTATGACAAAGAACTTTTATCCAGGATCGCAGAAGAAAGCGGATTCTCAAGAGAAATGATGGAAGAGGCAGAGATGAAGGCGAAGAATGGTTTCTTCTACAGTCTGTCCTCTGCTTTCGGAACCGGGGATTCAGGCCCGGACAGTCTGTCTCTCAATGAACGTTTTTTCCTGGCACAGTTTGATACCATTCGCAGGATTGCAGAGGAAGGCTCCTGTGTAATCGTAGGAAGATGCGCCGACTATGTGCTCCGTGGAATACCGGGTGCAACCAATGTTTTTGTATATGCGGAAAAGGAAGATAAGATCAAACGTGCTGTGGAGGAATACGGTGTTCCTGAAAAAGATGTAAAGAAAATCATGAATGACACCGACAAGGCTCGTGCCAATTATTATAATTATCACACCGGCCGCAGATGGGGAGATCCTGTCAATTATAATCTGTGTCTGGACAGCGGATACATATCAGTGGAGCATATCGTAAAGCTGATTAAAATGTATCTGGAACTGAAGTCAGATCGATAGAACAAAAATACGGTTGACAAAAATATCAGCCGCCACTATAATTAACATCAATTGAATAACTATCTTCAGGGCAGGGTGCAATTCCCTACCGGTGGTAAAGCCCACGAGCCGAGAGGCATGATTTGGTGAAATTCCAAAGCCGACAGTACAGTCTGGATGAAAGAAGATAAAAGTATGTTTATGATTTTTCGTATGCTCTGAAATGATTTTTATATTGTTTCAGAGCTTTTTTTAATCACATGAACCCTCTTTTGCATGTCTTGGATAGATATTTATTCAAGACATGTATTTTTTTTGGAGGTGAAGAAATGAGCGATGCAGAATACATGAAACTGGCAATCGACCTGGCAAAGAAAGGCGCAGGATTTGTGAATCCAAACCCTATGGTAGGTGCGGTGATTGTAAAAGAAAATCGGATTATCGGGCAGGGATATCATAAATCCTTTGGCGGACCGCATGCCGAAAGAAATGCTCTTAAAAGCTGTCGGGAGTCTCCTGTGGGAGCGACACTTTATGTGACACTTGAGCCGTGCTGCCATTATGGGAAAACACCGCCCTGCACAGAAGCGATTATCAAAAGCGGGGTTGCACGAGTGGTAATCGGAACCTTAGACTGCAATCCGCTTGTAGCCGGAAAAGGCGCAGATCTGCTGAGAGGACATCAGATCCAGGTGGATACCGGAGTGCTGGAGCAGGAATGCAGCCGGCTCATAAGAGGCTTTACAAAATATATGAAAGCCGGACGCCCGTTTGTTCTGATGAAATACGCAATGACCATGGATGGAAAAATCGCAACTTATACCGGTGATTCCAAATGGATCAGCGGGAAACAGGCAAGAGAGCAGGTGCATTGTCTGCGGCACAGTTTTTCTGCAATTATGGCAGGTGTCAATACAGTGATTCAAGATGATCCTTTACTGACATGCCGCCTGGAAAAGGGAAGAAACCCCATACGAATCATCTGTGACACGAACTTGAGAACGCCCCTTGCCTCACAGATTGTGCAAACGGCAGAAGATGTGGAAACCTATATTGCCACAGCCTGCGACAAGGAAGAAGCGATGCAGCTTTACAAGAAATACGGCTGTAAATTCATTCAGGTAAAGAAGCGGGGCAGTCATCTTGATCTGGAAAATCTGATGGATTGCCTTGGAAAACTGCAGATAGACAGTGTCCTGTTAGAGGGCGGGAGCACGCTTAACTGGAGTGCGCTGAATCAGCAGATTGTCGACGAGGTGCAAGTCTACATCGCACCTAAACTATTTGGAGGAACTGCGAAAAGTCCGGTAAGCGGGCAAGGGGTCCGTGCTCCGGCTGATGCAGTCAAGCTCAAGCCCTATGCTTTTTCCCGGATAGGAGAGGATTATCTTATAGAAAGTGAAGTGATTTACCCATGTTTACAGGAATCATAGAAGAAATCGGAAAAGTAAAGAAAATACAAAGGGGTAGCAGCTGCCGGCTGACTGTAAAGGCTTCAAAGATATTAGAAGATGTACACCTGGGAGACAGCATAGCGGTAAACGGCATCTGCCTTACTGTGACTGATTTTAATCAGCACTTTTTTACCGTTGATGTGATGAATGAAACATGGAGCAGAACTTCCCTTGAACAGCTGAAACATGAGTCTCCTGTAAATCTGGAACGGGCTATGCCTGCAAATGGCAGGTTCGGAGGGCATATTGTTACAGGTCACATTGACGGGACAGGCAAGATTACAGCAGTCCGCAGAGACAACAATGCTGTGTGGTATCAGATTCAGGCATCGCCTGTGATCCTTTCCTTGATTGTAGAAAAAGGTTCGATTGCCATTGACGGAATCAGTCTTACCGTTGCAAAAGTATCAGAAACAGACTTTTCCGTATCGGTGATCCCCCACACTTTGGAGCAAACGATTTTAAAGAACAAGCAAGTCGGCACAATTGTGAATCTGGAAAATGACATAATTGGAAAGTATGTGCAAAAATTTTCAGGCTTCAATTGGAAAAATTCATTATCAAAGGAGTTTTTGTATCGTAACGGATTTTAAGAAAGGAAAAAAACGATGAAATATCAGAATGTAAAAGAAGCAATTCAGGCACTACAGGATGGGAAGCTGATTCTCGTCATGGACGATTATGACAGAGAAAATGAAGGGGATCTGATTTGTTCTGCACAGGCTGCAACAACGGAAAACGTTAATTTTATGGCAACTTATGCCAAAGGTCTGATCTGTATGCCCATGAGTGAGAAACTGGCTGCGCGGCTGAAGCTTGCGCCGATGGTGGAGGAGAATACAGACAATCATGAAACGGCGTTTACCGTATCCATTGATCATAAGGACACAACGACAGGAATTTCTGCAGAAGAACGGGGACTGACTGCCCGCATGTGTGCAGCGGATGACATCAGTCCCATGGATTTTCGCAGGCCGGGGCATATGTTCCCTTTAATTGCAAAGAACGGCGGTGTTCTGGAACGGAACGGGCATACAGAAGCAACGGTGGATCTGATGCGCCTTTCCGGCCTGAAAGAATGCGGGCTGTGCTGTGAGATTATGAGTGAGAACGGAACAATGATGAGAACCTCTGATCTGCAGGAGTTTGCGCAGAAGTACAATATTCCGGTTCTTACAATTGAGGAACTGCAGAAATACCGAAAAGCCTTTGATTCTCTTGTGGAATGTGTTTCCGTGGTTGATATGCCTACGAAATACGGAAACTTTAAGGCGCACTGCTATGTGAACAAATTGAACGGGGAGCATCATATTGCTCTGGTTATGGGAGATCTGGGAAATGGAAACGATGTGCTGTGCCGTGTTCATTCGGAATGTCTGACAGGAGATGTCTTTGGCTCCCTTCGCTGCGACTGCGGGCAGCAGCTGGATCAGGCGATGAAAATGATTGCAGAAAAGGGAAAAGGAGTGCTTCTCTATATGCGCCAGGAGGGACGGGGAATCGGACTGGTCAATAAATTAAAAGCCTATTCTCTGCAGGAACATGGCATGGATACGCTGGATGCGAACCTTGCGCTGGGCTTTCAGGGCGATTTGAGAGAGTATTATATCGGCGCACAGATTTTAAGAGATCTGGGTATCAAATCGCTGCATCTGCTTACCAACAATCCGGATAAAATCTATCAGCTGGAAGACTATGAAATAAAAATTACAAGCAGAGTTCCCATTGAAATAAAGGCAAATTCATATGACAGTTTTTACTTGCGGACAAAGAAAAACAGAATGGGACATATTTTAAAGATGAAGGAGGAACGGGTCAATGAAAACATTTCAGGGTAAATTGGTTGCAGAAAATATAAAGGTAGGTGTGGTTGCAGCAAGGTTTAATGAGTTTATTACATCAAAACTGCTGGCCGGTGCACTGGACACACTGCAGCGTGAAAATGTCAGGGAGCAGGATATTGAAGTTGCCTGGGTGCCGGGGGCTTTTGAAATTCCGCTGATTGCAGCAAAGATGGCCAAAAGCAGGAAGTATGATGTGGTAATCTGTCTGGGTGCTGTGATCCGAGGCAGCACAAGTCATTACGATTATGTGTGCAGTGAGGTGTCAAAAGGGATTGCGCAAGTAAGTCTGAACAGTGAAATTCCTGTCATGTTCGGTGTGCTTACAACGGATACTATTGAGCAGGCAATTGAGAGAGCCGGTACAAAAGCCGGAAATAAAGGTGCGGAATGTGCCCAGGGTGCAATTGAGATGGTAAATTTAATCCGTGCGCTGGAAGAATAACAGTTAGGAAGAGGAAGTTTTTTCGGTCTGAAAAAAAGAGCCGCAGTTCCACAGAGTTTATCTGTTTTGACGCGGCTTTTTTCCTATTCCTGCGTATGTCAGGGGTATGCGTTTGTATGTGTGTTACTGTAATAACTGCAGTACGCCCTGAGGAACCTGGTTGGCCTGAGCCAGCATAGCCTGAGAAGCCTGAACCAGAATGTTATTCTTGGTGTAAGCCATCATTTCTTTGGCCATGTCTACGTCACGGATTCTGCTTTCAGCAGCTGTGATGTTTTCTGTCTGTACGCCCAGGTTGTTGATGGTGTGTTCCAGTCTGTTCTGCAGTGCTCCAAGGTCGGAACGGATGCTGGAAACCTGGTCAATGGCTTCGTTAACAGTATCAATTGCCGTCTTTGCTCCTGCTGCAGTTCCGATATCCAGCCCCTTAACACCCAGGGAAGCTGCACTCATCGCTTTAATCTTAACAGAAATCTTGTTTGCATCATCAGAGGATTCTCCAACGTGCAGGTCAATGGTTACATCGCCGCCTGCGCCGCCTGCTGCTCCGGTAGGGGCTTTGAATGCTAAATCATTATTATCCTTAGTTGGCTTATATCCCGTTTTCTGTTCAATTAAATCAATTAAATCATCTAGATCCTTAGCCACATTTACATCAGCATCATATCCGGCAGGACCGTTAGAATTCATAACAAATTTTTTCCCACCAACGGTGAAAATATCTCCACCATCTTTAGGCGTAAATTTCTGATATGCATCGGCTCCCTGAACACCCTGTGTAACAGTTTTATCTGCTGCTGCAGTTGCACCAACTTGAAGTGTTACTAGGTTCGCCTTTGTATCTGCACCTGCTGTTTTTGCTGTAAATTTAAGGCTTCCTGCTGTACCAGTACCGTCTATTTTAAATACAGAAGAAAGCGCAGAATTTTTATTCATTTCAGCTGCTAAAGCGCTACTTAATTCTGCCTGCGTTGCTTTATCGTCAGCAGCAGTTGAATATTTTGTGCCGTCTGCTCCAATTAGCGTCTTGTTAGCTTTATCAAATTTTAAAGAAATATCGACTGTATTTGTTTTTCCATTTGCATCTGTATAGTTGACAGTCACTTTAACTACATCGCCATCAGCTAAATTTGTATCTCCTGTAGCAATTGCAGAAGTTCCTACAGACTTTATAGCAGCTACATCCTGTGGTTCCAGCCCTTGAACAGTAGGAACCCCTGCTGCAGCGCCATTAGCACCGCCGCCCTGGAACAGCTTGGTTCCGTTAAAATTGGAAGTCTGGCTGATACGGTCGATTTCTTCATTCAGCGCATCAATTTCCTTCTGCATTTCCTGACGGTTGGATTCACTGTAAGTACCATTGGCAGACTGAGTAGCCAGTTCCACCATTCTGTTCAGCATGGAGTGTACTTCTGTCAGCGCACCTTCTGCTGTCTGTACTAAAGATACACCGTCTTCTGCATTCTTCTGTGCAGTCTGCAGACCTGTGATCTGTGCTCTCATCTTTTCGGAAATTGCAAGGCCTGCTGCATCATCGCCTGCACGGTTGATTCTGTAACCTGAGGACAGCTTTTCCA
>CAUWJW010000052.1:0-13498 GCA_963558985.1 uncultured Clostridia bacterium
CGCTCTGTGCGTGTAGTTTTATTGGATACTTTAAGGGACATAAGATTTACACCTCTGCTGGTATCCAGTTCAAAATAAAGCCTTCCGTTATAATACGTTCCCAGATTGACGTTTCCCTTTAATGTTTTGAGTGTTTTTGGCTTCCCGCCTTTTACTGCCACTCTGTAGATAGTAGTCTTCTGCCTCTTTCCTACTGCATAAAAAACATATTTTCCATTTGAAACAACTTCAGAATTCATAAAAAAGCTGTCTGATGTTGTAGATGCCAGCACCTTTGCTTTTTTCTTTGTACTTTTTGTGCATTTTAAATAATCCAGGCGTTCCTCTGCACTATAATCCCGCTCTACCCAAATATGGTAGCCTCCTACCTTTTCCCGAAGATTTTCTTCATAATCCGGAATTACTGACATATACGTACTGCTTGCTGCTGATACTTCCTGCACGTTCATTGGCATCACCAAAGCGCCCAGCATCAGCAGGCAGACTGCCAATGAGATGAAACAATTCCTTTTTCTCTGTTTTTCCAACATAATTTTTACTCGCTTTCTTTTCTGATTGAATCCCATTGCTGCCCCTGTGTTCCAATTTATTCTAATCTGTTCCGCAAAAGGGAAAAATTCCCCCTTTTCGTATAAAACTTTCCCGTTTGCGGGTACCTTTTTTTCCCAATTTCGCAAAATCGCCTGTTTTGGCAGGTTTGACACTGCTCAAACCCACAACTTTTATACGAAACAGGTAAAAAACAGGCAGTTTCTTCACAACTTCTGCCAGTCCTCTTTATTTCATACGCAGCAGGCGGAAAAGAGATGGCCGCCGCAAAGCAGTCCCCGCCTTTTTCCTTAAGATGTGGCAATCCGGTGCCTGCTACGTATAAATGCAGTGTTATTTCACTTTGACTTTCTTTGCAGAGCTGTAGGCGCCATATAGTTTCGTCTTTCCTACAGTCTTGTAAGAGCGGACTTTCACATAATAAGTTGCCTTCCGCTTCAGCTTGCTGAAAGTCTTGCTCACTGAAGAGTTCTTAGTGATGGTTGCGGATTTCTTGCTCTTTGTGAACTTGCTGTCTCTGGCAATGAGCACCTGATAGCCGCTGGCCTGGGAATCCCGGTACCAGCTTGCCTTTAAGTACCCTTTACCGGTTTTTACAGAAGACAGATATCCTTTCTTCGGATAAACGGTCACCTTCACACTCTTTTTCACCGGCAGGCCTTTGATGCCTACTGTAATGGTCGCAGTTCCCGGACCTTCTATGTACACGTATCCATAGCTGCTGACCGTTACCACCTTCTTATTGCTGGAAGTGTAAGTCAGGTCTTCGCTGTCATCGTTTACCTTTGCATTTAAATCAAAGGAGCTACCGCCTGCAGTTGCAGTAAAAGATGATTTTACTGTGATTTTTGGTGTAAAAGTGGCGACAGAGAAGCTGTAGTTTCCTCTATCATCATATCTTTCGGCACAAAGATAGTAGGTGCCCGCCTTAACCAGCTTAATCAGTCTCTTGTCTGTCCATTTGCCGGTGCTGGAATCTACATATCCCCACCATTCATCCACTTCTTCTCCACTGGCATCATACAGGTGAAGATTCAAATCTATATAGGTATTTGCTGTCACCTGGATCTTTCCTGCTTTGGAAAGGGTGAAACGGTAAAAATCTTTATCGTCATTTTCTGCCATCTGCCCTTTGTAGGTCTTGCTGAGAGAAATCTGATTTGCTGCAGCAAGGCTGTTGTCGTTATCGTCTTTTGTTTCCGGGAAGCTTTCCCCTGCTGATGTGAAGTCCAAACGGAAATCATAATTTCCGGCATAGCCATCAGAATATCTTTCCACGCACAAATAATAAGTGCCTGCAGTCAGATGCACATCATAGTCCAGCTCAATCTGCTGTGTAGTGCTGTTCCAATAAGGATCATCTGCCCATACCTTTGTCCCTGTTGCATCGAAAATCGTTAAATCTACATACTTCATCATATAGACAGTTCCTGTTAAAGAAACTTTTCCCGAAGAAGTCATATTAAATTTGTAATAGTCCAGCTCATCATTTAATGCAAGCTGCCCTTTATAGTCCTTGCCTAAGGACACGGTTTCTGCCGAAGCAAGGGAATTATTGCTGCCTCCTGCTGTTTCCGGAAAGCTTTCTCCTGCTGATGTGAAGTCCAGACGGAAATCATAATTTCCGGCATAGCCATCAGAATATCTTTCCACGCACAAATAATAAGTGCCTGCAGTCAGATGCACATCATAGTCCAGCTCAATCTGCTGTGTAGTGCTGTTCCAATAAGGATCATCTGCCCATACCTTTGTCCCTGTTGCATCGAAAATCGTTAAATCTACATACTTCATCATATAGACAGTTCCTGTTAAAGAAACTTTTCCTGAAGAAGTCATATTAAATTTGTAATAGTCTAGCTCATCATTTAATGCAATCTGCCCTTTATAGTCCTTGCCTAAGGAAATGGTTTCTGCTGAAGCAAGAGAGTTGTTACTGCCGCCCGCCGTTTCAGCAAAACTTTCCCCTGCTGACGTAAAGTTGAGAGAAAAGTCATAGCTGCCGGTATGATAACCCCAGCCACCCATAGATAGATAGTAGGTCCCGGATGTCAGTTCCAGATCATAGTCAATAGGAATCTGCTGAGTGGTACTGTTCCAGTAGTCAGTATCCCTCCATACCTTTTCTCCATTCACATCAAAAATTTTCAGCTCCAGTTCTTTTATCCCGGCTGTCCCTTTCAAATTAATCTTCCCCGAGGAAGGCAGCGTAAACTTATAGATATCCGCCTCTTCATCCTCAGTCAGCCTTCCCTGATATTTGGTATTCAGCGAAACAGAGGCGGCATTTGACAAAGCGTTCTGCACCTGCGCAGCCGCCTTTGTACCCGCTGTTTTCTCTGCACTTGCACCTCTGCCCTGCTCCCCTGCAAAGGCTGCGGCAGGCATAGAAAACACCAGACACAAAACCAAAAGCATCGATAAAATTCTCTTTTTCATCTCACTCTACCGGCAGGAGCCGCCCCCAAAGCAGCCCCCGCCATTTTCCTTTCTTCAACTGCAATTATTTGATATAGCGCATAGAAGTCGTTCCCGGCACACGTTTCCAGCCGTTATAGTAAGAGCCCACCCGGTGCGTGTAGGACCAGTCCATTTCCGGATCAAAGATATAGTTGCGGCCCTTTATGGTAATTTCCGTCCAGCCGTGACGCCCTGTGTTTCCATTGGCATAGTGCACGCTTCCCGAATAGATTCTCGGACTGTAGCCGCACTTCTTGGCAAGATAGTAAAATACAGCCGCCCAGCCGAAGCAGTTTCCGGTCTTGTCCTTCAAAAACTGTTCCGCATAGCTTGCCTGCCAGCCCTTGGCGCCAAAGGCCACATGACTGCGCCGTGTGTAAGTATAGTGAGCAATCATATAATCGTAGCAGGCCCGCAGCTTCTTTTCCTTTGTCTTTGCATTTTTCGTTGCAGCCCGGTACACCTTCGTCACACGAATATCCAGACCGTCCAGCGGCTTCATGCCTTTTACCTGGGAAAACTCGCCGTAAACCTTTTTCTTGCCTGCAATTTTGTAAGCCCGCACTTTGAAATAATACTTCTTTTTGCTGGAAAGCTTTGTGTTTGTGTAAGATCTGGAATCTGCCTTTTTCACAGTGGCAATGGCTTTGAATCCTTTCTTCGCAGAGGTGGAACGATAGATCCGGTAGCCGGATACACCGCTGATCTTACTCCATCTCACGGTAACTTTATCTTCGCCTGCTTTCAGGGAGGTAATCTTTGCTTTTCCCGGTTTCGGCACGGCTTTGACTGCTGCGGAATAAGGACTGTAAAGGTTGCCTTCTTCTGTTGTCACATAGCCTCTGACCTTGTAATAATAGGCGGTGCCGCATTTTAAACTTTTATGGCTGTAAGAAAGAGCCGTTTTCATATCCTTCTGCTTGTAAGCGTATTCAATTTCCGGATCAAAGACATAAGCTGTTTCGTCTATTACAATCTCGGTCCAGGCATGTTCGCCCCACAGCTTGCCGTCTGCATGATACAACTTTCCTGCAAGAGCATTTGCCGGATACCCCATCTTTTTGGCCACAGTGGTATAAGCGGCCGCCCAGGAGTAACAATTTCCGCCTTTATCTGCAAAGAAAGCCTTTGCGTACTTGCTGACCCAGGTCTGATTATTCTTCGCAACCATGTCACGCTTAATATACTTGTAATGATCCCGCATATATGTATAAGCGGCTTTCAGCTTCTGCTCTTTGGTCATAGAAGGCTTTACTGCCTTTTTCAGGAACTGGTTCACATGGGTGTTCAGGCTCATCAGCGTTTTCTTGCCCTGCACCTTAGAGTATTTGCTGTAGGTAGTCTTTTTCTTTGTTTTTTCAAAGGCGCGCACTTTGTAGTAATAAGAAGTGCCTTCCTTCAGCTTCTTGTTGACGAACTTCACCGTTCCTGCTTTTCTGATGGTTGTAATCTTCTTGTACTTTCCGTTCTTGGACGTACTGCGGTAAACCTCATAGCCATCGGCTTTTTTCACCTTGTTCCACTTTACGGTCATGGAAGTTTCCGCCGGTGTCAGAGTCACTCTGACTTTGGCCTTTTTTACGGCGCTTGCCGCTGTTGCTCCATAAGCAGAAACGGCTCCTGTTCCCAGTACGACTGCTGCTGTCAGCCAGATCAGAAAGGTCATCAGAATCCGGCTGCTTTTTTTACTGCTGCACATTTTGCTTCCTCCTTTGTTTTCACATTACTCTACAGACTGTACGGTTTCTTTGCCCTTTTCTCGGTAGGTATAGACTTTGAAGCCTTTGTATTTCAGAAGACCGTCTTCTCCCGGACCGAAACAGCTCTGCTCGTAGTCCCGGTAATACGGCTGTCCGATGGCGGCGATGAGCACCTTCACGTTTTTACCGATACATTTTTTCGCAAATGCTTTTTTGGTCAGAGGCGCTTTGCTCTTAACCTGGGAAAACTTGCGGTACTTGGTTTTTTTGCCCGCTTTTTGGAAGGCTCTCACTTTGAAGTAATAAGTTTTTCCTGCCTTGAGTTTTTTGTTCACGTATTTTACAGCAGCAGCATTCTTTACTGTTGCTGCCTTTTTGAATTTGCCGTTTTTAGAGGCGGCACGGTAAATCTGATAACCGTCGGCTGCTTTTACCTTTTTCCACTTGACGGTAATGCTTTCTGCGCCTGCTGAAAGGCTTGCTTTTACTTGTATGTTCTCAATCTTGGAAGCTGCGCCGTATACAGGCGCTGCCATGAGTAGGATCAGTGCGACTGCGGCTGCTATAATGCGTGTTCGATTCATGTTCTGTCACCTCTATTCTATGTGCTGTACGGTTTCTTTGCCGTTTTCTTTATAGGTATAAACGGTGAATCCGCTGTACCGCAGTTCACCATCCTGTCCCTCTCCCAGGCAGCTTGGCGCATAGGATCTGGATTTCGGTCCTCCGATGGCTGCGATGAGACTGCCTACATCTTTTCCCACATAGGACTGGGCAATAGATTTCTGGCTCTGGGTCGGCTTTTTCTTTTCTGTTTCCTTCTTTTGCGGCTTTTTCTCCTGCTTATTTACTTTTTTGGCAGGTTCCTTTTTAGCAGAAACTGTTTTCTTTTCTTTTGTTTCCTGCACTGCAGCAGTTTCCTTCTGCGTTTCTTCCTGCTCTGCCTTTTTCTTTTTGGCCTTCTTTGCTTTCTTTTCTTTCTTTGCCTTTTCTGCAGAAGGCTTTTCAGGGGCTGTTGTTTCCACAGTCTGCTCCGGCTGCGCATCTGCTGTTTTCTCTTCTCCGCCGCAGGCTGTCATCATGGTCAGAGACAAGAGAAGTACCATCATCAGGCTGATTGTTTTTTTCATTGTATCTACTCCTTTAACTTGATTTGTTGTGTTCCCGTTTCCCAATAGTTCCCTTGTTCTTTGTAGATGACGCTGCTTTTCACCTCCCCTTGTTCATATACTTCTGCCGGCACATACAGGGTAAATCCGCTGCCTTCTGCGCCCTGCTTCCATTCATCAATGGGAAAGGCTTCGTACTGCCTGTTTCCCAGTGTTATGTAAAATTCAGAGTCCGAATCCGGGGCTGCTTTCACATACCCGTTGATTTTTACCAGCTTGTCACTCCACAAAGCTGCCTGAACAGCAAAAGAAGCCTTGCCCTTTTGGCCGGTCATCTGTCTTTCCGGTGCTTCCATGACCGGTGCTGTGTCTGCAATCTGATCCAGATTCCGTTCTGTGATTTCAATTACGACTGCATCCGGCGGGTTTTCATCTACAGCCTGCGTATCCCACGGAAACTGCCTGCTAAAATAGGCCTTTCCAAAGGATTCTGCGGCAAAAGGCAGAAGGGCGTTTCCAAAGGAATCCCGGTACATGGCAAGAGATCCTGTCCGACCGGGGCAGACGGTTCGAATCTCAATATCCTCTGTATCCTTCACCTGACCCTCGTACCCGTACTTGAAATCGTAATCATAGATGACATTCCAGTCCTTTTCCCGCCCCTTCGGAAAGAGCATTTCATACAGGTCTGCAGAAAAATTCCGGGCCGGACGGGTGGGGCTGTCTACGTATTCTGCAGGCTCTGTTTCCAGTCTTCTCAGAAGAAATTCACATGCCAGAGCTGCGCCTTCATTGTTCCAGTGAGAGTCCAGCCGGTGGTAAAGTACGCGTTCTTCCTGTATGAACATCTGATAGAGATCCGCATAGTGGATTCCGCAAGATGCCATTTCCTTTTCCAGCATTTCCCGGTTGTTTTCTCCCCGCAGCGGCCGCAGATACCCCGGCATGTACTGTGGGTACAGTGAATTCTTATTTGGTGCTATGGTAAAGAGGAAGTGGCTCCCCTGATCTAAAAAATGCTCCTGCAGAAGGGCAAGTGTTTTTGCTGTCTTCCTGCAGTCTGCCTGTGACATGGTGGGCTGATTCATAAAGTCCTTTACTGTCTCGTTAAAAAACAGCCATCCTTTCTTTCCCACTACAACTTTATCATTTCCCGATACATGAAACACTTCTGCCAGCAGCCGGTCATTCATGGTGATAAACTGCTGACGAAAAGCAAAATGGTCGGACACGTATTTATCTGTTTCCTTAAGAAAGTCCGGGTTCCACTTTTCTTCCCGGATCAGCTGCGGTTTGGATGCCAGAACCTGATTGGCGCCCACTTCCTCCTGCGCAGGAAAAAACATGCCTGCCCCCGGCAGTATGCAAATGGCAAGAAAAAGAACGATATAGATCCTGTCTCTGTGTCTTCTCATTTTTTCTCCTAAAAGCGAAAATAAATAAACGGATTAAAGGTGGATGCGGATAAATTGCAGATGCACACAAGCAGAAGCAGAAGGCTGAGTCCTAAGGTGAGATAGCGCACCCAACCACGTTCCCCTACTTTGTTTTCCAGCCATACTTTGACAGGCTGTGAAAAAATCACGCCTGCCGCAAACACGCACAGAAACAGCGGATCCAGCTGCTGCAAAAACAGAGCGGTTATCTGTTCTTCAAAGTGAAAGCCGCTGTACATCTGTCCGATGATGTGCATACCCTGCTGCACATCGTCGGCGCGAAACAGGACAAATGCTGTCGTGACCACTGCCATGGTGTAAATATGGCCACACCACTTTCGTTTCGTAAACGGAAAATATCTGCTGCTTTCCAGCATGGAAAACAGACCGTGAATCATACCCCACAGAACAAAAGTCCAGTTGGCGCCGTGCCACAGTCCTGTGGTAAAAAACACAATCAGTTTGTTAATGTTTGTTCTGATGGTGCCTTTGCGGTTTCCGCCAAGGGGTATGTACAGATACTCCTTGAACCAGGTGGACAGAGATATATGCCACCGTCTCCAGAACTCTTTGATGGAGGCTGACTGATACGGATAATTGAAATTTTCTTTAAACTGAAAGCCGAACACTTTCCCAAGACCAATGGCCATATCGCTGTAGCCGCTGAAGTCATAGTAAATTTGAAGGGTATAAGTTATGGCGCCCAGCCACGCCAGCATAATATTGAGCTGACCATTGTCAAGGGAAAAAATCAGATCTGCTGTCTGCCCCATTGTATTAGCAATCAGCAGCTTTTTTGCAAGTCCTATGGTAAATCGCCTGAGACCTTCTGCTGTTTTTTCACTGCAGCAGACTCTTGTATGCAGCTGCAGGCGAATGTCTTTGTATTTGATAATGGGTCCTGCCACCAGTTGAGGGAAGAAGGAGATGTACAGCAGCAGTTCCGGAAATCTTCTCTGGCACAGTCCCTTTTCCCGGTAAACATCAATGACGTAGGACATGGCCTGAAAGGTGAAAAAGGAAATGCCGATGGGCAGCCGGATCCCCGGCAGTGCCAGATTTAACGCAAAAATATGATTAAGGGTTTCCATGAAAAAGTCTGCATACTTAAATACGCCAAGCAGCGCCACATTGGCGAAAACCGCCAGCCAGAGCCCTGTTTTTCCCACTGCTCCGTCTTTGGCTGCCAGCCTTCCCAGGAAATAGTTCATCCCTGCGGAAAAAAGCATCAGGCAGATATAGACAGGTTCCCCAAAGGCGTAAAAAATAAGGCTTGCTGCAATAAGCGCCGTATTTTTGAGGCGGTTTTCCAAAAGAATCCGGTCGGCCAGAATCGTAGCCGGCAAGAATAAAAAAAGAAAAATCGCAGAACTAAAAACCATCATTTCCTCCTTCTTCTCATGATGTATCTGAACTTAATCTTAAACCCGCCCCTTGTTTCCTGATTTATGCTCAGTGTACCCTATTCCCCAAAATTCTGCATTAACATAGGTTAAGAAATCCGGGCATTTTTTTATCATTTTTATTAGTAGTAAATTTTTATTAAAATTAGAAGATTTCCACTTTTTCAAAAATTTCTATTTGACTTGAATCCCATTTCATGTAAAATAGAATCACTATCTTATCACCCTGATTGCAGGCAACAGTATGGAGGCTGTCTATTATGTTTAAGAAGCAGTTTTATCAGAAATCATTTGGCATTACGAATCCGGAAATCCTGGATGCCTTTTCCCGTGTTTCCTCCGTCAAGCATGTCCCAAAAGGCGAAAGTCTAATACCGGAAGGAGCCTTTCATCCCAATATTTATCTTTTAATCAAGGGTGTGCTCCTGGGTTTTTGGAGCAACACAAAAGGAAAAGAGGCTACGGAATGTTTTATTTTTCGTTACGGGCAGCCTGCTATGGGAAGCTACCGGCTTGACGATCTGCCGCTGGCCGGTATCCATACTGAGGTGGATACAACCCTGCTTCAGATTACGAAAGAGGACTTTGGCAATCTGGCAGCCCAGTATCCTGAACTGGTGCTCCTGTACAACCAGATGCTGATTCAGGAAATGGAAGAACAGTCGCGGATTAAGCATACCATCTACATGCTGGATGCACAGGAGCGGTATGAATGGTTTCTCCAAAACTATGCTGAGCTTCACGGCCTTGTCAGTTTCAAGCATATTGCCTCGTTTCTGAATATGTCTCCTGTAACCCTCAGCCGGATCCGGGCATCTCTGGGTGAAATATAGCAACCCTCTGAAAACCGGAACGCCGGTTTTTTTCTCATATAGTTTTTTTCTCATACTTCTTTGTCTAAGTTTATCCTCTTCTGCATTTTTCCGGGGGAAAATGTAATAATTTGCAGAAAAAATGTAATAATTTGCATATCTTTAACAATTGTTCAGAAAAAATCTTCTTGACAGTTTCTATTTTTCGATGATAATCTACAAATACTTTAGTCCGATTATTTTTTATGCTCCCGGAGGTGACATTGCTTTGAGGTTATTTTTAATATTTGTTGCATTTATATACAATTTGATCCCATTGTTTTTCCTGTACTGGTTTCTTCATCCTCGTAAAAAAATTCTGCCGGCTGTCGGGTTTTGTATCCCGCCGCTCATCAGCGCCGTCTTCGCATGGTATCCCGGCATTATTCTTAATGATTCCGGTGATTTTCAGGCACTCCTTCTTTATCTGTGTCTGGATGTTCTTGTTGTATTTTCGTGTTATACCAATTCTGCAAAGGAAAAACTCAAGTGGGCGATCGTGATGGCAATCCTCCAGTTCCTTCCCGTGCTCCCTGCTTTATTTCCTCTGCAGAAGTATATTTATGCATACATTCAGCCGGAAGATTCTGCTTCTGTCTCTGCAGGTCTTCCTTATCTTACGGTGCAGCTTTCCTGGCTCTTTGTCTCTATGCTCCTTGCAGGGTGCGCCGTTATCCTCTACCGGCTTTACCAGAAAAACCTGAGTCTGCAGAGCGCCCTGCTGTTTTTCCTGTTTGTGATTACGCAGGTTCTGTTAATGACCTCACTGCTGACCCGTGTCTATCAGAAACCGAGCCTGGCCATTCTCTATTTCTGTCTGGGTGCCGGTATTACATGCGTGATTGCAGATTTTTACGTGGTAAAAGCCTTTCGGGAAATCAGCCGGAAAGCATCGCTGAAGCAGCAGGCCTATTTTTATCAGCAGCAGCTGGATATTCAGCTGAAGCATTACGAAAAACTGTCTGAGTATGACAGAAGTCTGTCCCACATCCGTCATGATTTAAAAAATGAAATCAGCACCATCCAGTATCTCCTGCAGCACCGGGAGTACCAAACTGCTGCAGCGCTGACCGATGAGATCCGGGATAAAATTCATTCTCTGGAAATGGTGGACTGCTGTGAAAATAAGATTGTAAGTGCTCTGATTTTTATCTATTATCAGCAGATGAACGATGCAGGGATTGAACTTTTTTGCGATGATCTGGAAATACCGCAGGATATCCCTATGGCAATGGATAAATTCTGCCGGGAGCTTTCCCGGATTTTAGATGATTTTATCCAGGACAGGCCAAATCAGATCCGTATTTCGGGACATGCGCCGGATACACCCATTACCGTAACTGCCCGCCGCAAGAAGGACCCGGCTGTACAAAGCCGCTGTATTTCTTTTGTATCTTAGAAAGGAGCCACAGCTATGATGAATATTCTGATTTGTGATGATGATGCTGTTTTATGCGAGCAGCTCCGCGAAATGCTGATTGAAACGGCACCGCAGGATATTGCCTCAATCCGCACCTTCACAGATGGGGAGGCTTTGTTTTTCTTCCTTTCCGAGGAAAAGACCGGCGTTGATATGATTTTCATGGATATCCGTCTTGCGGGAGAAGATTCCGGAATCGATCTTGCGCAGAGAATCCTGGAACAGCATCCCGGCGTTCAGATTATTTTTATATCGGCTTATGATACCTACTACATGGATGTTTACCGGGTGGAACACCTTTATTTTTTGAAAAAGCCAATCGAGCCGAACCGTCTTGCTGCTGCCTTTTTCCGTGCAAAGGAAAAAATACACAGTGAACAATCCAAGTTTCTGTACCTCGCTACAAAGCAGAATGTCTGGAAGATTTCTTTCCGTGATATCCTTTATATGGAAAAGTCCGGCCGCAAGATTCTGTTTTTCCTGAAAAACGGTGAAACACGCCAGTTTTACGGTAAGTTTTCCGATGTGCTCCCGCAGCTGGATCAGCGTTTTGTACGCTGTCATAACAGTTTTCTTGTGAATCTGTATCATGTAAGCAGTCTGCAGGATCGCAGCCTGCTGCTGGAAAACGGTACGGCGCTTCCTATCAGCCGCAGTCATTATGATGCGACTCGTGACGCTTTTTCTAAATATCTGGAAAAAACTCTGCCTCGTGTTTTTTAGGGCGGCTGATTTGCATAAAATATGTAAAAATTGTCTTTCATCGTTATTGCTCTGTGATTGGAAAGGAGGACACGATGGATTCCTGGATGGAATGGCTGCTTCTTATATACATTACAGTAACCAATATTGTACTCAGTCTTTTTTGCTGCGCCCTTTTGACTTCCCGCTGCAAATGGGTTCATGTCCTGTGCCTGGCTGCCCTCGTTCCTGTCACCGTTATCCCTTTGGATGTCATGAATATCGCTGATATTTCAGCCGGTCATCCCATACGCTCTATCATAGGCATTTCCGGCTCCTGTATTGCGACACTTCTGGTTTTTAAAGGCAGTGCTGCGAAAAAACTGCTGGTTTTGTTTTTGGGACAGGTTCTGTCGCTTATCCCACTGTCTCTGTTTTATCTGGTCTCTATTGGCCTGGGGCTGTTTAACTTTAATTCCACGTACACAGAGATGAACTTCCCTTTTTTCGTCACGCAGACAGTCGTCCTTGCGCTCTACGCCCTCTGCTGTTTTTTTACTGCACGGTGGATCAGAGGCCGCAAATTCAGGGAGCAAAGTTTTCGCCTGCTGTCATGTTTTGTTGTGATTCAGCTGCTCCTGATTTATGTTTACGGGATAAAGGCACACTGGGATGACTCTATGCACAGTCCTCTGGAGTTCATCTTTTTGGTTGCCGTCTGCGCTGCTGCTGATCTGGCGGTTTTTTATCTGATTCGGGAAATGGACAGGAAAATCCGCCTGGAGGCAGAAGCAAAGTTTTATGAAAAACAGCTTTCTATGCAGCTGGATCTGTACCGCAATTTCTCTGCTTATACAGATGGATTGCTGCAGGTGCGCCGGCGGCTGGTTCGAAGCCTTTCTCAGATCTGCACCTCCCTTGACCGCGCGGATTACGACCGGGTCTTTGACAGGTCTCAGCATCTGCAGGGAGATCTGGAAAACTTGAAGCTCTCCGGGTACTGCAAAAACTCTCTTCTCAATGCGGTGCTGTTTATGAAGCAGCGGGAAATGGAGGTACAGGAAATTGCTTTTCAGCCTGTGGTTCAGCTGGAAGAGGAAACTTTCGTGAAGCGAAGCGACTTGTGCCGCATTGTCTCCAACCTGCTTGACAATGCCATAGAAGCCTGTACTGCTGCTCCTGCGCAAAGCCGCCTGATCAGATTTACCTGCATGCCTGTAAAACATACGCTGCTTATCAAAACGGTGAATTCCTTTTCCGGCAGGCGGCGTCCCGATGATGCAGGGCTTCCCCGCTCTACGAAGAAAGAGACGGGGCATGGGTACGGGCTTTCCAGTGTCAGAGAGCTAATCGCTTCTTATGAAGGGATTCTCGATTTCAGATTGGATGAAAAAACAGGACAGGCTTATGTAACCGTTACCTTATTTGAAGGGTAGATGATGAATCGTTATTGCACGATGAATAGAAAGGAGATGCTTGTGAATTCCTGGATGGATTGGTTTCTGCTTGGCTGTACGGCCTTAAATGATATGATTCTCAGTCTTTTCTGCTGTGCCGTTTTAACGCCCCGCTATAAATGGCTCTATGTGCTGCTTGTCACATTCTTTCTCCCTGCGCTTCTTTTTGTTCTGGATGTGCTTGGGATTTCCGATATTACTGCTCCTCATCCGCTCCGTACCGGAATCTCCCTCGTATTCTTGTGTACTATTACCGCTCTGTGCTTTAAAGATTCTCTTGCCAAAAAATTATTGTTTCTGGCCTTGGGGCTGTTTTTTCCGCTTATCGCAACAGTATTGCTTGCGTTTCCTTTTGCCTTCAATGGATTTTTTGAAATTACACCGGCTTACACAGAGCGAAACTTTTCTTTCCTTGCCCTGCAGGCCGCCATTTGT
>CAUWJW010000053.1:0-13267 GCA_963558985.1 uncultured Clostridia bacterium
GCTGTGATGAATTTTGCGGATCCGTCAGGTTCATCTCCGCCGCTGAATCCGCCCGGCAGCATGATGATCTGACTGTTTCTGATTTTTTCTTCCAGTTCTTTGATGGAATCAATCAGCTGGTTCTGCGTCATGTTGCGGATAATATGAATATCCGCCTGTGCACCTGCCCGCTCAAAGGCTCTCTTAGAGTCCATCTCGCAGTTGGTTCCCGGGAATGTCGGAATCAGAACTCTCGGTTTTGCGATTTTTACTGCAGGTGCTTTTGTATTTCTCTGCGTATAGGACAGTTTTTCTACTTTTTGACGGCTGTTGTCCTTTGTCCGAACCGGGAATATGCCTTCCAGCGGTTCTTCCCATCTGCTGATGATGGTATCAAGATCCATGGAGATACCCTTCATGGAAATAGCAGGTTTTTCTGAGGTCTTACCAATCACCTTGCAGTCCACGCCTTCAAAGACAGACTCAATCTCTTCTTCCGGTGAAAGCTCCAGAACGATTCCGCCGTAATCCAGCCCTGTATTTTCTGCTTGCGGCGCTTCAACACCAATCTTATTGCCCACTGCCATTTTTACAAGAGTCATAAAGAGTCCGCCCTCGCCAGTGGCAGAAGCTGCACGCACACGTTTCTCAGCGGTCAGGCTGTACACACGATCCATGGCCTTGCGGTATGCTGCAAAGTCCGGAATGCCCTTTTCGTCCCGTGCTCCCGGCAGGTAAACCAGAATGCTTCCTGCCTCCTTCAGTTCGGAAGAAACCACCCGGTCGGCAGGAAGTGCCGCCACTGCAAAGGAAACCAGTGTAGGAGGCACATTAATGTCCATGAATGTTCCCGACATACTGTCTTTTCCGCCTATGGAAGGGATGCCCAGTTCTTTCTGCACCTTTAAAGCGCCCAGCAGCGCTGCAAAAGGTTTGCCCCACCGTGTCGGATCTTCTCCCAGTTTTTCAAAGTACTCCTGGAAAGTAAGGCGAAGGGTTTTATAATCGGCTCCCATTGCCACCATCTTTGTCGCAGAGTCTAAAACAGCATACATTGCACTGTGGAACGGACTGGCTTTGGCTATTCTCGGGTTGAAGCCGTAAGCCATGAGTGTGGCGGTTTCTGTTTCTCCTTCTGTTACCGGAAGTTTGGCCGCCATTCCCTGTGCCGGGGAAAGCTGATATTTTCCCCCCAGCGGCATAAGGACAGTAGCTGCACCGATGGTACTGTCAAAACGCTCTATGAGACCTTTCTTGCTGCAGCAGTTGAGATCCTGCAGTGCTTCTTCCGGGGAAAGGGTTGTCAGCAGTGCTTCCATATTCAAAGCACCTTTTACCTCTACTTCTGCTTCCTGCTTTGCGCCGTTTGTATTGAGAAAATCTCTAGACAGATCCAGAATACAGTCCCCTCTCCAGTACATCTTCACTCTTCCCTCATCTGTAACCTTCGCAACCGTTGTTGCTTCCAGATTTTCTTCATGGGCATAAGCGATGAATTCTGCTTCTTTTTCTTTATCCACTACAACGGCCATTCTTTCCTGAGATTCGGAAATGGCAAGCTCTGTTCCATCCAGGCCTTCGTATTTTTTCGGCACCAGATCCAGATTGATTTCAAGACCATCCGCCAGTTCGCCGATGGCTACGGATACGCCGCCTGCACCAAAGTCATTGCACCGTTTAATTAATGTTGCAACTTCTTTTCTGCGGAACATTCTCTGGATATTTCTCTCTACAGGTGGATTTCCCTTCTGCACTTCTGCACCGCATTCTAATATGGAATCTTCTGTATGCTCTTTGGAAGAGCCTGTTGCGCCGCCGCATCCGTCTCTTCCTGTTCTTCCTCCCACCAGCACGATGACATCTCCCGGGGAAGGTACTTTGCGAACGACATGGCTTGCCGGAGCTGCACCGATAACGGCACCGATTTCCATACGTTTTGCCGCATAATCTTCATCGTATACTTCGTCTACCAGTCCTGTTGCCAGTCCGATCTGATTTCCGTAAGAGCTGTAGCCGGCTGCTGCACCCTGGGTAATTTTCCTCTGCGGCAGTTTTCCTGCGATAGTCTCTTCTACACTTCTTCTCGGATCTGCTGCACCTGTTACACGCATTGCCTGGTATACATAAACTCTGCCTGACAGCGGATCGCGAATGGCACCGCCCAGGCAAGTGGCTGCACCGCCGAAAGGTTCGATCTCAGTCGGATGGTTATGGGTTTCGTTTTTAAACATCACCAGCCAGTCCTCTTCTTTTCCGTTGATCTTTGCCTTTACTTTGATGCTGCATGCATTGATTTCTTCCGATTCATCCAGGTCGTGAAGCACACCCTGTTTTTTCAGGTATTTGGTTCCCATGCAGGCCATATCCATCAGGCAGATATCCCTCTCTTCTTTGTACACTTCCTGACGCATTTCCATATATTCTTCAAAGGCCTCTTTTACCATCTGTCCGTAAGGACTGTCTTCAAACTGAATCCGGGACAGCTGTGTATTAAAGGTAGTGTGCCGGCAGTGGTCCGACCAGTAAGTATCAATGACCTTCAGTTCTGTCAGGGATGGATCCCGTTTCTCTTCGTTTTTGAAGTAGTCCTGAATGACACGGATATCATCAGGACTCATCGCAAATTCCATTTCTTTGCGGAATGCTTCCAGCTCGCCGCTGTTTTTATTAATAAAGCCGTCCATAATCCTGACATTTTCAGGCGTAACTACTTCCATATCCAGTGTTTCCGGCTTAGCTCCCTCTGCAATCTGAGAGTCCACAGGATTAACACAGTAAGCTCTTATGGCTTGCAGCTGATTCTCTGTAATTGTTCCCTCCAGAACGATCACTTTTGCAAACTTTACTGCAGCATTTGCTTCCACATTCATCAGTCTGATGCACTGCGCTGCAGAATCTGCCCTCTGGTCATACTGTCCCGGCAGATACTCAACAGCAAAAAAAGTTGCAGAATCCAGCTCTTGCGGCATCTGTTCGTCATAAACAGTGTCAATCGCCGGTTCTGCAAATACAGTATATCTCGCTCTCTGATAAGTAGCCTCATCAATCCCTTCTATATCGTAGCGATTCAAAACCCGGATTCCCGTCAGCCCTTCTGCGTGAAGGTTTTCCCGAATATCATAAAACAGTCCCTGTGCCTCTACATCAAAGCCTTTCTTTTTTTCTACATATATTCTTCTTACCATCTTCCTGCCCTTTCCGTACATTCTTTGTACCATCGGTAAATATCGTTCGTCTTTTTTGGACTTTTCCTTACGCTGATGGAATAATTTTAGCATTTTTTCTCTATTGATTCAATGAAGAATGGAGGAAAAAAAAGAAGTTTTTGCTTATTTACGAACTTTTTCGTCTCAACCCAAGACAAACGTTCGTGTTTTTCCTTCATTTCAAAATTTCGCTTCTGCCTCTGCCTGTGGTATAATAGACTGCGGGGAGGGATGTAATATGGATTTATCTTTTTATGAATTAGTCAGTTATTTTTTTGTCTATGGTTTTTTAGGCTGGTGTACAGAAGTGTGCTTTCAGGCTCTCAGCAAGGGCAAACTGGTAAACCGAGGTTTCCTCAACGGTCCGATCTGTCCGATCTACGGCGTTGGTGTTGTTCTTGTCGTGTGGATTTTAGAACCCCTTGCGCCTCATGGAACCATCCTATTTTTCGGTTCCATTGTTCTCTGCTCTCTTTTAGAATGGATCACCGGATTTTTGCTGGAAAAACTGTTTCACCAGAAGTGGTGGGATTATTCAAATGAACCTTTTAATATCGGCGGCTATATCTGCCTTCGTTTTTCCATCATGTGGGGGTTTGCCTGTGTCTTTGCCGTATATCTGCTGCATCCTACCATTGTCTGGCTTTTATCACTGATTCCTCATACTGCAGGAATTCTGATTCTGTCGGTTCTGGGGGCCTGTTTTGTGACGGACTGTCTTGCCACCATCAATACCATGCTGGGACTTAATCGAATACTGAAGCATCTGGATCACAGCGCTGCCAAACTGCGCAAGGTGTCTGATGAAATCACAGAATCACTTTATGAAGGGTCGATGAAAGCACGCTCTGATTTTGAAGAACATAAAGAGCATCTGGAAAAGCTCCACTTGGAAAAAAAGCTTTCCCGCAGTCACAAACGTCTGCTCAAGGCTTTTCCAGGTGCCAGCTCCACGAAGTATGAAGATGCTATGAGAACACTCAGAGATCATATGAAAGAACATAAGAAACACAGGAGGTCTGAGAAATGAAGTTCTTTAAAGTTTTACTCGCATTAATCCTTTCCTTTTTTCTCATTTGCACACAGGGTATGTTCATGGGCTTTTTTGCCTGCGACAAAGCTTTTTCCGAGGAAAACATTTCCAAGGCTGTCCAGAAGACAGCTTTGACGGACGAGCTGTATCGGGAAGTGCTTTCTGCTGCCGGAGAATCCATGGATCCCACATCCCGACTTTTGCTGGAAAAGGCCATGAAAACCGATACCTTTTCCAACTTTGCAAAGGAGTATACCTCATCTGCGCTTCACGCTGCCCTGTACGGAAGCAGTCTTCCGGACTTTACCATGAAGGATCTTACCCGTCTGACCCGGGACAGCCTGGATGAACTATCGGAAAAAACCGGCATACCGGTTTCAAATAAGCAAAAACAGCAGATGATAAACTATGTAAAAGAGAACGGCTCCAATCTAGTTGTTCAGATTAATGAGCAAATGCCGGTACAGGAAGATATCACTTCTTTCGGCGGAGAACTTGCTGTTCTGTCCTATGTGCAGACAGCCCTCAGCCAGCCGGTGCGCATACTTTTAGCGGCTGCCACTGCCATATCGGCACTTCTCCTTCTCATCCTATTTTGGAGAAGCAGGGCAGGCTTCCTCTGGTGGGGTTCTGTCAGCATATGCTTAGGCGGTCTCTTTCTCCTTGCAGGCGCCGGCGGAGAGCTTTTTATCAGCTATCTCAGCAGCAGCGGCAGCATCCATCTCCTGCAGTTCTTTTTTGATCTTTTCAGCAAGGGCGCACTCCCTGTCGGAGGCATTTCTCTGGGATTAGGCATTTTTCTGTTCCTGTTGTTCTTCCTTCTCAGGAAAAAAACGGCAAAAGCGCGCTAGGAATGTTCATAATTTGTTTATTCATGCGTTTGTTGTGCCCTGTTGATTCTTTTCATTGTCTGTTGTACTGAAGAATTTTTGGAGAGATAATGAACACTTTGCCAGCTTATTTAATGCGGTAATATTCCAGGGGGAAGAGGTGATTCATCCGGAAAGTTTGCAGGAAGTGGATACGGAAGTATCCAACCTGATTGAATTCAAGGAATATAAGGAAACGCTGCAAAGAGCGCGTGATGTGGTGAAAAAGACCGCCTATGGTATAGATTTTGTGATCCTGGGGATTGAGTCGCAGATGAAAACACATTATGCAATGCCACTGCGAATGATGTTGTATGATGCGCTTGGCTATTTGAAAGAGTATCAGGAACTTTCACGCAGGAACAAAAGAGCAGGAGATAAAATCTCGGTAGAAGAATTTTTATCTGCGTTGAGAAAAAAGGACAGACTGCATCCGATTATTAGCGTGGTGGTCTACTACGGAGAGGAGCCATGGGACGGGCCATTGTCCTTAAAGGATATGATTGTAGAAATGCCGGAACGAATCGCGGAAGTTTTTTCTGACTACAGAATGAACCTGATGCAGGTAAGAGAAAGCAGCAAATATCATTTTAATAACGAAGATGTGCGAACCGTTTTCGAAATTTCAAAGTATATTTTTGATGAGAAATTTGATGAAATTCAGAAAAAGTATGAGAATCGTGATATTAAAGCGGAACTGGCCGTTGTGATCGGAACCATTACGGAATCCGATGCCATCATAGAACAGGCCAAAGCGCAGGAAGGAGGCATGCTGAATATGTGTGGAGCGTTAGAAAGACTGGAACAAAGAGGTGTTGAACGGGGTGTAAGACAAGGAATTGAGCAAGGAATTGAGCAAGAAAAGAAATTTATCATTCTTCAAATGCTGAAAAAAGGTATGGATCAGGATTTGATCAAAGAAATCACAGGTATGGATGCAGCAGCCATCGAAGAGATTCAGAGAGAAATAAAGATATAAGAGAAAGTAAGTTTTAATGCTCGTTGGCTCATGTAAATGATGGACTCATGACATCATAAATATTTATATGATAAACTGAGCATTTTTATGAACGCGAAATTGTAAATGTGAATTTTGATATGCGCTTTTTTAATTCTTTTACAGGAAAAAGAAAGCGGCCGCCTCACGATTTATTAATCGTTAAAGCGACAGCCCCTTTACATTCGTACATTTAGGAAGGTTTCTTTTCTCTGCCCAGATCCGGAAGCATATCCAGAACCTGAAGGATATCCAGTAAATCGTGCCCCAGTTCGTGGAGAAGATACTCCAGACAGGATTCCCTCGTTTCTTCATCCAAAGGATATTCCTCATCTTCCAAGAGGACGGTCAGTCTGAACAGCTGCATCAGCTTCGCTTCATAGTGCTCCTTGTTTTTCAGTATTTTTATCCGCTTTTTCAAGGCGCCTGCAAGTATATTTTCTATGGAAGGCTCGGGAGGCTCCGGCAGGTCTTCCGGATAGTCCTCTGAATTGACTCTGTCAAGTTCAGCGGCCAGTTCCCTTTCATATTCAGACAATATCTTTTCTATATCCAGTGATGTAAAATACTTTTGCATACAAATAACTCCCCTTCCCTTTTTAGTTATCGCTATCATTATATCCTATTTTGCAGGGCACGCCTAGTTTTTTTAAAGAGAAACGATTTGATTGCAGACTTTCTCTGCAAGCGCCATATTGTGGGTAACAACCACGAGTCCCAGATTTCTTTTTTCTGCTGTATCCAGGATCAGTTCCCAGATTTGCGCCTGTGTGATTACATCCAGCATGGTACTGATTTCATCACAGATGAGCAGCTTCGTATCCGGTCCCAAAACCCGAAGGATACAAAAGCGCTGCAGTTCCCCTCCGGACAGTTCAGACGGCCAGCGTTTCAGCCATTCCTTTTGAATTCCCATTGCACGCATAGACGCTTCGTCCGGTTCCCAGGCCTCTGTTAAAATTCGATCCATTTTCCATCTGGGGTTTACTGCCTGTTCCGGATGCTGGTAGATCATCTGCACCGGACAGTACCCTTTCTGCGGAAGCGGCTTTCCATCCAGCAGCACTTTGCCTTCGGTTGGAGCCAGATATCCGGCCAAAATCTTAGAAAGAGTGCTTTTCCCGCACCCGGAAGGTCCTACTAATGCGATTCGGTCCGAAGAGGACACAGAGAAGTTTACATCTTTCAAAATCCACGGCGCTTTTTCATGATAGCGAAAACTGATATTTTCGGCTTTAAGTAGCATGGATACACCTTACCTTTCCGCCCCGCAGGCTGCGCATAGGAATATCACCTTCACATTCTCCTGTTCGCAGGGAGCAGCGATCGGCAAAGAGACATCCCCCGGGAAGCTCCCCTGCATAGGGCTGTGATCCTTCAATCGGTTTAAAGGCATTTTGCGGCAAAGCATCTAAGAAAGCTTTGCTGTACGGATGGCGCAGTGCCTCCTTACCGGTAGAAAAATCCTCTACCGGACAGACTTCCACTGTGGTTCCCGCATAAAAAACAGCAATCCGATCTGCCACAGGCAGTGCCAGGTCAATATCGTGGGTGATGAGCAGAACACCGCACCCCTGATCTGCCAGTTCCCGGAAGTTTTGCAATGTCTCCATGGCCATGGCAATATCCAGACCCGGAGTAGGCTCATCTGCAACAATCAGCTTCGGTTCTTGTATGACAGCCGAAGAAATGAGTGCACGCCTTGCCATCCCCCCGGACAGCTGGAACGGGTACATATCCTCAACCTTTTCATCCAGCCTGTATCGCTTAAAAGCTGCCTTCATACGTGCTGCCGTTCCCGTCACACCCTGCACCTGCTTTCCCACCTTCATCAAAGGATCGAGAAAATCGACAGACTGGGGGATAAAAACGATTTCCTTTCCTCTCAGCTGCTTCTGCCTTTCCGGTGTGAGCGGCTTCCCCATATACTCCATTTTTCCTGAGACTGACGCATTCTCCGGCAAAATTCCCAGTACCGAATGTGCCAGAAGGCTTTTTCCCGAGCCGCTTGCGCCTACCACTGCAAGGATTTCTCCCGGATACACCTCTGCATCCAGGGATCGGATTACTTGCAGATCACATTTGTTCCATCCTCTGTCATATCGGCTGAAGGAAACGGTTAAATCTGTTACCTTCAAAAGAGGAGTTTCGCTCTTTTTCATCTTCTGCCTCCTATTCATTGCCGCTTCCCGGGTTGAGAAGCATTTTGAGCTTGTCTCCTATAACATCAAATAAGATCACCGCTGCAAGCAGCATAAGACCCGGAAATACACACAGCCACCAGTTTCCTGTAACAATATGTTTCATCGCCTCGGACAGAATCCCGCCAATCGCCGGAACCCCCGCTGAAAATCCGAATCCTAAAAATGTGAGAGATGCTTCATGCATAATTGCGTGTGGGAACAGAAGTACCAGTCCCACTAAATATACAGGGATTACATGAGGAATGATATGCTCCCTTGCCACCTGAGCTTTTGTCTTGCCCAGTTTATAGGCCGCCTGCACATAGCGGGCATTTTTGACCTGCAGCACCTCGGCCCTTACGATTCTGGTCAGCTCCGGCCAGTGGGTCACTGCTACTGCTACAGCAACACCGGTTCCGCCCCTCCCCATCATATAGGAGATAAGCAGGAGCAGCACAATATGCGGCATGCCCATACAGCAATCCACGCACCAGTTGATGAACCGATCCGCCTTTCCTCCAGCTACTGCGGCCGTTACGCCAAGCCCCAGTGCAAGAAGAGAGCTGACAGCTGATGCAGCAAGACCGATTATGAGGCTGTTGGAGAGCCCCTTCACACAGCGCCAGAACATATCCCGTCCCATAAAATCCGTTCCAAACAAATGCGCAGGGGACGGCGCCATCAGCTTGTTCTCATAATGGACACCATACAGCTGCGGATCCATAAAGAGACCTGCCAGTAAAATAAGCAAAAGATAGCAGGCAGCGATGGAAATATATACAATCAGCTTTTTTCTGGTATTCATTTTTTTCCCTGCAGGAGAAAGCAGCCGCCCTTTCTTCTCTGTCTGTCCGCACTCAAGCACGATAGCCTCCTTCCTTCAAGCGAGGGTCAATGATGCCGTACAATATATTGGCGATCAAGTTCCCTACAAAAACAAATACCGCACTGAACATTGCAATTCCAATCAGAAGCGGAGCATCTGCATTCATAGCTGCCGCAGTTACAGCGCTTCCTAGCCCCGGGTAGGAAAATACCGTCTCAGCCAGTGCGATTCCCCCGAAGAGCTCACTAAAAGAAGCAAACTGCAGGGTGATGGCCGGCATTGCAATATTTCGCAATCCGTGGCGCATAACAAGCTGTTTGGTTGATTCTCCCCGGGCTTTTGCAAAAAGAATGTAATCGCTGTGAAGAATCTCAATCAGCTTCTGCCTGGTATATAAGGTAATTTTTCCCACGCCCAGTATGCTCAGGGTAATAGCAGGGAGGATCATATGATAAATCCTGTCCCATACTGTCACCTGAGAAGCCAGCTTGTCCAGCGGTACTGCCTGCCCCAGGGGAAACCACCCCAGTAAAATAGAAAACACAGTGAGCATCAGAAGGCCGAACCAGAATACAGGGGCAGACTGCAGGAGCAGACAAAAGGTTTTGATTCCTTTATCCAAAATCCTGCCCTTGTGAAGAGCCGCCAGGATCCCCAGCACAAACCCCAGAACCCCCGACAAAATCCAGGCTGCCAGAATCAGTGCCAGAGAATACTGGAACCGCTCAAAAATCACAGTGCTTACAGGCATATTATATGTAATAGAGTTGCCCAGATCTCCGTGGAGGGTATGACCTGCCCATGTAAGAAACCGTTCCACAGGCGGGTCATTCAGTCCCCAGTACTCCGCGATTTCTGCCTTTGCCTCTTCAGACATTGTTGATTCCGATCCAACATAAGCCGCTAATGGATCCACCGGCGATGCAGATACCAGGATAAACGATAAAATGCTTACTGCCACCACCAGCGTCAGCATTCGAAATGTTGTAAAGCAAATGTACTTCACTCTGTTCATGTAAAAACCTCTCTTATTTTTGTGTCCAGTCTTTCATATTATTAATGACCGGAGCTCCGTGTCCGTGCGGATGCGGAATCTGTGTATCCTTGGAAATATCCAGAGAATCTTTAATAAAGTAGCTGTGTTCAATATTCACCAGATACAGGTATGCGTAATCATCAGCTGTTACTTCCTGCACCTTCTTCCATGCCGCTACCGCCTCTTCCTGATTGTTTGCATCCATCGCTTCACGAATCAGCTTGTCCGCCTCTTTGTTTGAGTAGCGAACAGTATTGGAAGTTCCTTCACCTGCCGAAAAATCATCTGTATAGAAAAGATTTTTCAGTACAATCGGGTCGAACTGTCCCCATCCCCATACAACCCCGCTTGACGGTGCCTGCAGGTTGATTTCATCCCATGTTCCCTGATCTAAATCAATCCGGATTCCTAAGGTTTCAGCTTCTTCTGCCAGAGCTGCCGCAAGCTGATATCTTGCTGTATCTCCACTTGGGGATAGAAGGGTAAACTGACATTTCCGTCCGTTCTTTTCGTAGATGCCGTCACTTCCTTTTTTCCATCCTGCTGCCTCAAGCAGTTTCGCTGCTCCGGCCTTATCGTTATCTTTATATTGAGCGGTATTTCCCCACACCAGGTTATCAGTGAATCCCTCTGCCGGTTTTCCGATGCCGTTGAGCGCATTGTCAATAATCTTCTGCCGGTCGATTCCAATGGCCAGCGCTTTTCTCACAGCTTTATCCGCTGTCACATTATTTCCCACTTTAATGGTTTTCCCGCTCTTTGTCCGGTACTCTGTTTCCTTTGTTACTGGCAGACTAATCTGACGCACATCCATAGTTTCCAGATTTTCAATATGCATGCCCTCTATCTTTTCTCCCGCATAATTAGCATCTACCATTACTGCATCCAGCTGTCCGGACTTGGCATTGGCAATGGCTGTATCCTCATCCATGTTTAAAATCGTCACCTGCGGGATGGACGGCGCACCTTCATAATAATCCGAAAAGGCACTTACAATCATCTTTTGTCCGGTGTCATACTGCACCATTTTCCACGGGCCTGTCCCGACAGGCATTGTATCAAAGGTCTTGCTGTCATAGCTGTCACTTGGCACAATTCCCAGCAGAGCTGTCTGTGCCAGAAAAGATGAGTAAGGCTCCTTTAATGTAAAGCGGACAGTATCCTCGCCTTCTGCCTTTACACTTTCCAGCCGGCTCAGATCTACATTCTCATTGTTTCCCTGATTCTTTCTGACAATGTCATAAGTGAAAACAACATCCTCTGCAGTCAGATCCGAACCGTCATGAAATTTGATTCCATCTTTTAGTTTAAACGTATATGTAAGAGCATCTTTGCTGACCTTCCACTCTTCTGCCAGATCTCCTGTATACTCTGATTCAGGGTTCACCTTTGTCAGTGCACTGTTAATAAAAGAATAGCCATATGACATCGCTCCTTTTACAGGGTCCATACTGCTGTCGAATATCGTACTTCCCACATAAATCGAAATGCCTTCCTGCGCTGTCTCCTTTTCCTTAGAACCTCCGCAGCCTGTCAGCAGTCCTAAAGTTAAGACCAGCACCGCTCCAATACAAATCCCTCTTGTCTTCCATGTTTTTCTCTTCATGTTTCGTTTCCTTTCGCTTCCTTTACCATAACTTTCCGGGGAGTTTTGCGCAAAAAAATACCAAGAAAGTCTGTTCTTCTGATTATTCCCAATCATATCTGAAACCTTCCTGGTTTTCGCTATTTCGTTTATTATGGTTTTGTGTTACATTCTTAATGGTCTAAAGCCTTCTCTTCTGAGAAAAACAAGCACTTCTGCGCTTAATAGGTTAAGTGTACCATTCTCTTACATCTCTGTCAATCTTTCTTTTCCGGAAAATGAAAAGCATAACCTCTCATTACCATAATCAGAAACGGCAGTCCCAGCGAAACAGCCATTCCCAGAAACTGTCCCCACTGTCCCTTATCCGGAGTTGCAATCCACACAATCAGCCCGGCTATGATCCCGGCTGCAGTTGCAATCACAGGAACTTTTCCAAACCGTCTCCTGGAAAAATATCCGAATAATAACGGACCGCACGGAGCCGCAAAGAAAATGGCACAGAAGACATCAATGGTCAGCAGGCTGATATTTTCCAGAGAAATGGCTACAAGCGCACAGAATATGCCGACAGCCACTGTCATAACACGTCCAAACACCAGCTGTTGTTTTTCAGAGGCTCCCGGCCGCAGTGCAGATGTGTAATAATCAACAGTAAAAATCCCCAGCATCCCCATCAGGTAATGGCAGATGGTACTGCCTCCAATAAACAGAATAACAATCGCAAAAACAACTGCTCCGTATCCAGCAAACAAATCCGTCACCTGTCCGTTCAGATCAGCAGAAGCCCTTCCCAGATATAATGATGCAGCAAGAGTCAGAATTCCCCACAAGAGAATTCCTCCTGTAAAAAAGGAAAATTTCAGCTGCTTCTGATCTTTGGCCATCTTGCCTTTCAGATAATAGGCAGGATCAAATACCAGCTGGCTGAATCCAATGACGATTGCCATAACAAAGTAGCGAAACGCAGGAATCAATACAGATGAAACAAGCCAGTCCTCAGGAGTATGAAGAAAATCCTTCGGACTGTAAACCATCTCGTCTTTTAAAAAGAAGAGTATGAAAAACAAAAATCCTCCTATTATAATAAGAAAAGTCATTCTCTCATTGAGGAGCAATCCCTGCATACCGCTCAGGCAAATAAAGCATACTGCTGCCATAACACTGATAAACGCTGCCCATTTAAAAGAAATTCCGAAAAAAGTCTCCATCAGTGATGCGATTCCCACCGCCTGCTCAATAAGAACATAGGCTGATATAATAAAGGCAAACATATAGAAAAAATACTTGGTCTTCTTTCCGTAGCGTTTCTGGAGAAAATCCAAATAGGTATTGGATTCAGGCATACGTTTTCTCAGGCCGCAGACAAACGGAATGAATAGGGCAAAGGAAATGCAGGCTCCTATTACATATCCAAGAGGACCCCATACCCCATACAGCAAATAGGTTTCTGTTGCGCCAAAAATAGAAGTCGTCCACATCCAGGCAGAAAAAACACTGAAAACCAATGTGCTGCTCCTTACCTGCCCACCTGCAAAAATCATATTTTTTAC
>CAUWJW010000054.1:0-12865 GCA_963558985.1 uncultured Clostridia bacterium
GCTGTTGCAGTTTCCGGCGGGATCGATGGTGATCGCTGGATCAATGTAAACGAAAAGATGGAAACCAGCGCAAAAGATGTCTATGCCTGCGGTGACGTTGCAAGCTGCAATGGCAGAAGCGTAGGAATCTGGAGCCAGGGTCTGGAAATGGGTAAAGTCGCCGGTGCCAATGCCGCAGGAGACAATCTTACATACAAGGCAGTTACACCATCCAATTCTTACAGCGGTATGGGAACAGAACTCTTTGCAATTGGAGACAATGGCAAGAAAGAAGGCGTTCACTACAAAGCCATCGAACTGTCCGATCCTGCCAGAGGAATTTACAAAAAACTGTACTTTGTCAACAATCGCTTTGTTGGAGGTATCTTAATGGGTGATGTAACCAAAGCTGCAAAGCTTCTGGAAGGCTATGAAAAGAAAATGACACTGGAAGATATGATGAATGTTATCTAAATAATTTTCCAATATGTAAAAAGTACGTTGAATAGATTTTTATCTTTCAACGTACTTTTTTATATGCGTTTGTTGTCTTGTTTTAAGATGTGGTACCTTTCTTATATGCCCGGAATAGGATAAAAAGAAAACCTTTTTCGGAGGATCTCAAATGAAAGAAAAAGAGGGCCTGTACCGTCCGTTTATTTTATATCCCAGGCAAAGCATCTCACAAGTGCGATCTTGTGTTTTAGAAAATTTTGGTCAAATAAAATACGAACTTCCATTTATTAATGCTCTGTGTGTAAACATTCCACATGAAAAAATAAAAAACATTAAGGTCAACAAACGAGTTGCAGCAGTCACCGAAGACATACAAGTCTCCAAGCTTGAATGCACCGGCAAGCAATCTGCTCAGACCGGCGATGTTTGTCCCTTCCCTGATGTTCCGGCAAAGGAACGGGTTTCTATTGCTGTTATCGATACCGGTGTCGCCCCCCACTATGATTTGATTTTTCCCTGCAATCGCATCCGCTATTTCGAAGATTTTGTAAACCACAGGCCTCTTCCTTATGATGACGATGGTCATGGAACTCATGTGGCAGGCATTGCACTGGGAAACGGCTACCTTTGTCATACTTGTCACGGTACCGCACCTGAAGCAGATCTCATTGCTCTAAAAGCACTGGACATGGATGGAAATGGAAATGTCTCCGATATTCTAGCTGCCATGCAGTGGATTTTTCTTCACCATATCCTATACAACATTAAAGTACTAAATCTTTCACTTGGTGTACTTTCTACGAAAAAAAATGAGATTGATCCGCTCTTATTAGGTGCCGAAGCTCTTGTACATGCGGGGGTCTGTGTGGTCGCTGCTGCAGGCAACAGCGGTCCCGGAAAAAAGACCGTCACTTCTCCCGGAATCAGCCCCTTGGTACTTACTGTAGGCGCCTGTGACGAAGAAGGCTCTATCCCCGACTTTTCCAGCAGAGGCCCCGCTTCTTACGGTATTCACAAACCTGATATTGTAGCTCCGGGAGTAGATATTCGTTCTTTGTCTGCTGAAAATCCTAAAGAGTATACCATTCAGTCAGGAACTTCCATGTCTGCTCCTTTTGCTGCCGGTCTTGCAGCACGTTACTGTGCAGCACACCCAAAGGCCGCACCGCATGAGGTCAAATCGGCGATCCTGCATCTTGCCCGGCCCATCCGCGGGGCAGATCTGAATGCACAGGGGCATGGCGCTCTTCTTTGCAGATAAGACGGGAAAGCCTCTAAATAAAGAAGGAGAAACACATACACTTTGTGCTTCTCCATACTTTCATCTTATGGCAAATATTCCAATGGATCCTGTGGTGTTCCATTTACACGAATCTCAAAATGACAGTGAGGTCCGGTGCTTCGTCCTGTACTTCCCGCTTCTGCAATATGGTATCCCTGATAAACCTTATCGCCTTCTTTTACCAGAAGTTCTGAGTTATGTGCATAATAAGTCTCCATGCCGTTCTGGTGATCGATAATAACCAGATATCCAAACGAACCTTTATATCCTGCAAAAGTAACGGTTCCTCCATCCGCTGCTTTTACATCCGTTCCCATCGGGCATGCCAGATCGACTCCATTGTGGTTCCGTCCCCAGCGCGGTCCAAACGGTGAAGACAGACGATAATTATCTACCGGATAAATATATTCTCCGGATCCTATCGTCGGAGGCCGTTCCTTTGTTCCCACAAGAACAACTTCTGTTGTCGGTTCTTTCTCCACCTTCTCTACAATTGGCACCTTTGTGGACTCTTTGCCATTGCTCTTTTCAACTCTGGCAGTAATCACTCTGGTTCCCTTCTTGCCTTTTTTGGTTACTTTCTTTTCACCCTCATATAGCTTGTCACTCTTTTTCTCTTTTGTATCAAAGTCAATATCTTCTTCATATGTAATCAGTTCAGAAGTCTCCAGCGTCACGACAGGTGCTTCTTCTTTCAGTTTAATTTCGCTTCCCACTTCCAGCTTTCTCGGATTTGCCTGCGGATTCAGCTCCATAATTTCCGCTTCGGACATATCATATTCTTTTGCCAGATCAGCCATCGTTTCTCCGGCCATTACTACATGGGATTTTTCAACAACTGCACCGGTTTTCAGCGCCTTTTTCGCTTCTTCTTCTTTCTGCAGTTTTTCCAGATCCGTATTTACCTCTTTAATCTGAACATCTTCTACGAATTTGGCATCTTCTACAACCACATTTTCGCCCGGATCCGTGTAGTCAGCCTTCAGTTCATCCAAAACTTTCCTGGCCGACTCTTCGCTGTCCACGACAGCTGCATGTTTCCCATTTACGGTAATACTGTAAGCCTTTACATTGATGTCTCCCACATAAGTCATTCGTTTGAGAACTTCTTCTGATGTGTCAATATGTACATCCTGATCCATTGCTGAAACCCGTTTAAAGGCAATATCATCTTTCTGGTCAATGACCACCTGGATATCCCGCTCTTCTGTAAGGGCACTCTGCACCAGATCCATAATTTTAAGAACATCTTCTTTGTCCTTTACAACACCCAGAGTTCTGCCGTTATAGGAATACTCATATGCCGTGTTGTAATTGATAATTCCGATCATTCCCACTACAGCTACTACAAGTATTGCAAACGATGACAGCATTAATCCCTTATATCTGTCTGCAAATTTCAGAAAACGGGAAAACTTGCCCGCTTTTTCGGTATTCAGTTTTTCAGTTCCATCATTTACTCTTTGGTTAAGTTCTTTTGCCATATTTCCGCCTCTTTCGTCCGCAGGACAAAGCATTCACAGCGTTCGCCCTCGTCGTTAGTTCCGGTATCTTTACATATTCTGCACTTATAGTGTACATCCATGTAATCCAGTTCAAAATCATTATCTGTTAAAAGCACTGCTTTTTCCTGGCTTAATTCTTCTACTAAATTTTGCAGTCTCTTAACTTCTTCTGCCTTATCATCCCTTGCAGATATGATGACTTTGGAAATTTTCATTCTGCAAGCATTCATTTCATCTTCAACTTTTTTAATTTCAGGGACCTTTTCATAAACTTCCCTTTTGTGATTTTCTGCCTCTTCTTCTTCGCGTCCTCTTAAATAGCTGTAGTATTTCTGAACTACAGAAACCGGTACAGCTTTTGGTTTTCCATCTGCTGCGCCGCCATTTTTCTCCTTGTGCCAGTTTTCCAAAATCTTATTTACATAATTGATGTTTGGATTGGAGATTCCACTGGTTTTTCCACAGGCTTCCAGTACTTTGTCAATGGTATAGTCCATGTCATCAAACCAGCGGTCCATAATCTTCATCTCTTCTTCTGTTGCATTTCTGGCAAATCCCAGCGCCTTGCACACTCTACGATAAAGATAATGTCTCTGATCTGTATTTTTTAAGTATTCTTCTACTGCCAGAACATCATGCAGTCCCTCTGATACCCAGCGTTTTACCACAGCCGCTACATATCTGATATTGCCTTTTTCTTTTGCCTTGCAATAGGAGAATGCATATACAATGATTTCGGGTGCTGCATTAAAATCATTTATCCAAGACAGAATTTCCATCATTTCCGATCCGCTTATTCCCCGGCCTGTAATTCGCTCAATAGATCGATACATGCTTTGAATGGTCTTGTCATTCATGACCATCTGCGTGTCATCGTCCACCGGCTTCTTTTTCTTCTTTATTTCCTTGCCGTACAGCAGCTCTTTTAAGTTTATAAATTCTACTTGATAATTAAATTTATCTTCTGCTTTTACCCTGTTTTTTCGGATTACACCCATGTTTTCCCAGTATGTCCAGGCCTTCAGAACATCTTCCTCTGCCATTTCAAGCTGTTTGGCTATAATCCCGTTTTCCATTTCTTCATCCAAGCCTGCATACATAAGTGCATAAAGATACACTTTCACATAATCGCCCGGTGCAGAAGCCATATACTCGTTTATAAATATATTCTCAACTTCTGTATCTAAAAGATAATAATCTTTGATTTGTTCTCTTTTAAAGTTCATTTGCTTTATTCAGGTCCTCTAGCAATTTCTTCAAATCGGTATTATGACCTTCCGCCGCATCTTCTAAAGATTCTGCATTACTGCCGGGGCAGCCTACGCAGTTCATTCCATGGGCAATAAAGACATCTTCCAGCTGCGGGTTTAGATCTAAAATGTCACAAATCATCATTTCTTTGGTGATTTTGCTCATGCTTACCTCCCAATGCTGCTCTTGTCAGCAAACCTTGTGTATTTACCCAGCCATGTCACATCTACAGTTCCTGTAGGACCGCTTCTGTGCTTGGCAACAATAACTTCGCATTCGCCCGGCTTATCGGTGTCTTCATTGTAATATTCATCCCGATAAAGAAAAATTACAATATCCGCATCCTGCTCAATGGATCCCGATTCTCTCAGGTCCGCCAGCATAGGCCTGTGATTCGGCCGCTGCTCCGGGGCACGGGACAGCTGTGAAAGAACGATGACCGGGCAGTCCAGTTCTCTTGCAAGCAGTTTCAGATTTCTTGAAAGCGCCGAAATCTCCTGCGTTCTGCTGTCTGTCTTCTTTCCCTCCATATTCATAAGCTGAAGATAGTCGATAACAATCAGATCCAAGCCCCGCTCGGCTTTTAGCCGCCTGCATTTGTTCTTCATTTCCATAATGCTGATTCCGGGCGTATCATCAATGTTGATATCTGCCCTGGAAAGAACATCAAGCGCCATGTTGATCTGATCCCAGTCTTTTCTCTCAAGGCTGCCTGTCTTCAGATTCTGCATGTCAATGCGGGATTCCATGGAAAGCAGTCTCTGCCCCAGTTGTTCTTTGGACATCTCCATACTGAATATCATTACACTGGCACCGCCTTTAATGGCAGCCTGCTGCGCCACACTCAGAGCAAAAGCCGTTTTTCCCATGGCCGGTCTTGCTGCCAGTATAATTAAGTCGGATCTCTGCAGTCCGGAAGTCATTTGATCCAGATCCCGAAATCCGGTAGTAAGCCCCGTCAGATTTCCATCCAGCTGGGACATTTTATCAATAATATTGATATTCTCAAGCAACACATCCTTGATATGGGCAAAATCACTCTTCTGCCCTTTCTGTGCGATCTCAAAGATACCCCGCTCCGCAAAATCCAAAATAGCGTTGGTATCCATATTTTCTTCGTAACTCTTCTGTACAATGTCATCTGCTGTAGAAATCAGCCGGCGCAAAGAGGCCTTCTGTGCTACAATCTTGGCATATTCCGATGCATTGCTGGTAGAAGGCACATCTGCGGACAAACCTGCAACATAGGCTCTGCCACCTACCATCTCCAGAGAATTTCTCTTTTTCAGTTCTTCTGAAACTGTCAGCACATCTACCGGTGAGCTTTTTCTGTACAGCTCTACGATCGCATTAAAAATTTCTTTATGCGTTTCACTGTAAAAGTCCTCCGGAAGCAGCAGCTCCACTGCATCGAACAAAGCATCTTTGTCCAGAAGCGCCGAGCCTAAAACCGAGCGTTCAGCTTCATCATTATGCGGAGGAATCCTCTCTATATTGACTGCTTCTTCTCTCATGAAACTGTAACGATCACTTTCAGAGATGCGCTTACTTCAGGGAATAATTTAACAGGAACTGTAAATTCTCCCGTCTGTTTGATCGGCCCGTCTAAATCTATTTTCTTCTTGTCTGTTTTAATTCCATGCTGCGTCTGCAGTGCTTCGGCAATGTCTTTGGAAGTAATAGATCCAAAAAGTCTGCCGCCTTCACCGCCCTTTGTTTCAATTGTAACATTTAAAGCTTCTATCTTCTCTGCCTTTTTCTCTGCTGCAATGGATTTCTGTTTTTCCAGATTCTTTACATTTCCTTCGGTTGCTTCTTTGGCCATGCCTCTTGGAATCAGCATGTTCCTTGCATAGCCGTCACTTACTTTTACAACATCGCCGGCTTTGCCGGTACCTTTTAAATCTTTCTGCAGTATTACTATCATTTTAATTTTAACCTCCTAATGTGATGAGTTAAAGAATTTCTTTTAATATTTCTTTTAATAGTTCCAGTGTCTCTTCCGGACTTGTTTCAACCTGAGCGCCTGCCGTATTAAGGTGCCCGCCTCCGCCCAGCTTCTCCATAATCAGCTGGACATTTACATCTCCCAGAGATCTTGCACTGACAACTGTTTCTCCATGTTCATTCTGTCCGGCTACAAAAGTGGCCCGAATTCCCTGAACGGTCAGCAGTTCATCTGCAACCTGTGAATTAACAATCTGCGCATTTGGATTCTCCCCCTGACATACGGACATCGCAATCCCGTCTTCCAAAAATTGTGCATTGGCAATGCATTTTGCCCGTATTTTAAAGCTTTCCAGATCGGACTGAAAATAGCGCTTTACAGCTACTGTATCTGCTCCGCATCTTCGAAGCCAGGATGCCGCCTCAAAAGTTCGCACACCTGTTTTAACTGCAAACCGGTTGGTGTCTACAGTAATCCCTGCCAGGAGCGCTTCTGCATCCATTTTGCTGAGGGTTTTTTTCTCGTTGGAATACTGAACGATTTCTGTAACCAGCTCAGATGTGGATGACGCATAAGGTTCCATGTAGGAAAGAATCATATGTGGGATGGCCTCTTCTGATTTCCGGTGATGATCAATTACTACTATTTTTTCAGAACTGAGAAGTTCCACACATTCTACCAGACTCGGTCTGTGGGTATCCAGCACAATCACAAGAGTATTCTCATCGCAGAGCGATACAGCCTTTTCTGAATTAATGAAACTATACTGTTCACTCTCCCTGGCGTCCTGATAAATAGCACTCAGCGCTTCATTATAACTGTTAATAATAATATGTGCCTCTTTATTAATGCTGGTCGCAATTCTGTAAATCCCAATGGAAGCACCGAAGCAGTCCATGTCCGGATTCTTATGACCCATAATCAGAATCCTCGAGGACTGATCCATGAGCTGGCGCAGAGCATGCGCAATCACCCTGGATTTACCTTTGTTACGCTTTTCCACGGTCTGCATTTTCCCGCCATAGTACTCCAGGCGCCTTACATTTTTAACAACGGCCTGATCCCCGCCCCGTCCCAGCGCAATGTCCAGGGCATCAGCAGCATACTGCTCAGTCTCTGCCGGATTTTTCCCTGCGATTCCGATTCCAATGCTCAAAGTTACAGGGAAGTCAGACTGCGTCTCTATCGTCCGAATTTCATCAAGAATTGAAAATTTTGTCTCCACTAACTTCTCATAGTGCTTGTACTCAAAAATCATGAAATACAGATGCTCTTTGCATCTGGTTACAGATGCATTCATCTTCGCACCCCAGGCACGGATGACTTTGTCTATTTTCGTAGAAATCTGCATCTGAACCCCCTCCTCATTTGTAGAGGTCAGTTCATCAAAATTATCTACATTTACCATGGCCATGCAGCATCTTTCCTGATTATGCAAAAGCTTCAGAGTCTCATAGTTTGTTACATCAAAAAAATACACTGCGATGCTGGCCAGTTCTCCCTCTCCTATAAAGGATGTGAGCATTTTAAATGATTTGTCATTTCGAGAAATCATTAAAGACTGATTGTCTTTTGTAGCTTGTACAATATCCGCATACTTTTTGCCGGTCAGAGCAAAAATATCCGCGCCTCCAATCCCGTCATAAATGAAAACCTCATCAATTTTTGAACTGGCTCTTGATACCTTACCCTGCGGGTTGAGGATACACAGCGGTACGGGCGAATATGCACAAAGCAATTTTTCTATTCTACTTACATACATGCAGTAAAGTTCTCCTATTCCTGCTATTACTCTTATTTTCTCAAATTACGGTTCTGCGCATCTTTTCCTTCAGACGGAAAATAAGATCTGCAAAACCGAGTATCATCAAAACCATTTTCCCGATACTTGAAAACATCAGGAAAAGAATAATAATAACAGCAATTCCTTTTGGTGCCCTCTTTATATAGCAAAGCATAAAAAGAAGGGACATGCCCTGAAGGCAAAATATAAAATTAAATAACGTATTGATATTTGCAAACAGCATTTCACCGTTTACAATCCCGGTCTTAGATGTAATCCAGGCCAGAGCGAAAAGAATCAGCCATCCGATCACAGTATTTCCGGGAAGCTCGAAGTTCCTGAACTTGTCCATAGGCAGACCTTCAACTCCGTCTTTTCTGACAATCCTGCTCAAAATGATGTATTCCATATAGGATACACATGCTGTAATTATACAGATACTTGCCGGGAGCAGACTTGCAGCTGCTTCATAAATGCTTATTACAAAATCAACCATTTCCTGTTCGCTCATTCCGGGCTCCATCCTCTGAGCAAGGTTGCTGTCTTCTGCCAGTGCCTGAGCCAGAGGCTTTACACTGTTGATAATTGTATCGAAAATACTGACGCCTGACGCTGATGCCAGAATCATAACAAGAAGTGCACCGGCTCCTCCTGCAATGATGCCTTCAAAAACAGCCCTGTACGGCGCCTTGTGTTTTCGGATTGCTCTGATCAGTGCAGGGACAGGAAGAAATATTGCCCCTAAAAACATAAGTGTTAAATACATATAAACTAAGATTCCTTCTTTGCTTGTGTCTTTCTATTTTCTTATAGACTGCCATTATATCATATATTTTGCGTCTTGTCTGCCACTAGATGTTGTGCTTTTGCTTTTATTAGTGTTGTCCGGCACCTAATGGAAACAGCCTGCTGATGGGACAAATCCCTTGCAGCAGGCTGCTGAATTTTATTTTGTTATTCTGTATTTTCTTAATTTGAAGCTCTGTTAATTTAAAATCTGTGCAATCCGGTCCATACCTTTGCGTTCCTCTGCAGCGTAGGATTTTACATCTTTCAGTGCCTGATTAAGAGCCGCCCTGTATGCCTTTTCTGCCTTTGCATAGTTTATCTTTGCATTCTTTTTTTCTGCCTGCTTTACCAATTGATAGGTAGTATCACCCACATAGTAAACAGGTACCATTTTTCCGGTTCCCCAGTAAGATTTATTCTCAGATACTTTATCTGCATCGTACATGGATTCAATATCATCTCCTACCTCTTTGCTGAACAGGTAGTAATTATAGTCATGAGCTGCATTCAGCTGCCATGCAAGATCCAAAGCTCCGGTTTCTTCATCTTCACTGTACAGCTCTTCTTTTTGCAATGCTCCTACGACTCCCTGCAATATCTCAACATTATTATTTATATTCGGATGACCGATATAAACAGTCACATCATCTGTTTTTAAAAATTCATCCTGGATAGCCTTAAATGCCTTAAGCGTTTTCTTATTCAGCTGTTTTCCTTCTTTCCTGATTTTTGAAATTTCCTGCTCTGAAGCCTTATCTGCCACAGCTTTTTCATACTGCGCATTTATATCGGAAATTTTTGCATTATGTGCATCGGCAGATTTTTGCAGCACAGCAATTTTTTTATTGTATGCCTCAATGTTTACTTTAGCAGCTTTGGCCACTTCTTCATTGAGGTTTTCAGTAAGGTCATCACATACTGCTGTGATATCAAGCTCTAATGCCGGCATTTTATCTATATATATAGCGGCGGCTCCATACCAGTTGATATTTGTCTTTATCACATCTTCAGCCCAGGTTTCTTTATTGTCTTCAATCGTATGATACCGCTGCTTCATAAAGGTTTCATCTTCAAATCCGTTGATCATGTATGGAACTCCGTGCCATCTGTAGGAGACTCCATCCTCCATATTGCTTGCATCTACTGCTTTATCGCTGATTTTCACATCTCCGGCTTTTACGATCAGCCCGGATTCTTTGACCAGCTTTTCTGCCAGCGTTCTAAATTCCGGTACAGTAACAAGGCTCACGGTATTTCCTTTCGGGGTGAATGCCGGAAGTTCACAGTTAAGCATGGCAATCGTCTTTTTTGCCCACTCAGGTCTAGCATCGTGAATCAGTCCCCAGGCTCCGGTAGTCCAGTCATACTGGGAGTTGGAAACACCCCATTCTTCTGCTCCATGAGCGACAACAAGGATATCATTTTCCGGAACATAACCGGAATCAATCATTGCTTTTGCTACGGCAAAGTCAAGCGCTATGGCCGCACTGTCATCTTGGAATCCGTACCAGTATTTGTCATAATGGCCAGCGATTATGATCTGCTGGTCTGAAGATTTCCCCTTGATCTTTCCTACAACATTATAAGTAGTTCCTGTACCTTCTTCCATCACAGCATCCACCATAAGTGTTGCTTTTTTCTTTCCGTCTTTTATGGCCTGCTTAATCTCTTTTGCCTGATTTGCTGTAATTGCAACCGTGGGCATCAGGTCTTCACAGCAAACATCCTGCACGTTGGCTGTATCGTCATTGAGCTCCCCGTATCCGCCTGTAGAATATGTAACAAGCGCTGCTGCCCCTTCATGGTGCGCCTGGCGTATATAACTATCGATCCACGCTTCGTCCCATTGGTTTACACCTGCCAGAACAATCTTGCCTTTTACATTTTTGCCGGCATAATCTGCCTCAAATCCGGTATTGACATCTACGATTTCGGCTGTGATTCCATCCTCATCAGTGCCGTTGCATTGGTAAGCGGCCGGCATCATATCCACTTCTGTACCGGCAATCGTCAGCCTGGAATCATTAAACTGGAACTTATCTACCTTTGTCCCTATTTTTTCTACATTTTTCAGGCCGATTTTTTTCATTTCTTTTACCAGGAAATCTGCTGCCTTATGCTCCGCATCTGATCCGGAAGTCCTCCAGCCTAATTCGTTATCCCAGTATTTCTCATCATATGCCAGGGTTTCTGTTAATTCGTAGGCATATTCCGTATCGACTTTTTCCAAATATGCTTTTACATCATCTGCCATGGACAGCTCCGATGTTACTTCCGTATTTGCCGGAGCTGCCGTTTCTTCTTGCGTTTTGTCTCCACAGGCACTAAAAGTCAGAAGTACCATCATAAAAACAACCGCAAAACAAAGAATCTTTTTCTTTTTCATACTTTTGTCCTCCCTCTTTACATATAATTACGTTCTCTCACGATACTCTTATTATATGCTCGAACAAAAGTATATTCAAGAAAATTCAGAAGATTATCATATTTGTATATTTTTTATCACTGATTAATGTACTTTAGTCTGCGCTTTTCAAAAAAGAAAAAAGGAACCGGCTTTTCTACCGATTCCTGAAGGTTCTTCATTAGTCTGCTGTGTATGGCAGTAATGCAACGGTTCTTGCTCTCTTGATTGCTCTTGTCACTTCTCTCTGGTGTACTGCGCAAGTTCCGGTAATTCTCTTTGGAAGAATCTTACCTCTTTCCGTTACATATTTCTTGAGTTTTTCAACGTCTTTATAATCTATCGTTTCTGTTTTGTCTGCACAGAACTGGCATACTTTCTTTCTTCTCATGCCGCCGCGTCTTCTCTCCATGGCGTGTTCTCCTTTCTTTTAGAATGGAATGTCTTCGTCCTCAATGGCCTGAAATCCTTCCGGAATTCCCATGTCATCTCTCTGTGAGGACTGAGCCGCTGCAGGTCTGTCGCTTCTTTCGCTGCGGTCACCCCAGTCTAAAAATTCTACGTTATTGGCAACAACTTCTGTTGTATATACGGTTGCTCCATCTTTGTTGGTATACTTTCCGGTCTGTATCCTTCCCTGGATGCCGACCAGCCGGCCTTTTCTCAAGAAACGCTCGCAATTTTCCGCCTGTTTGCCGAATACGACTACGTTTGGAAAATCTGCCTGTTTCTCTCCGCCTGATCTTGTGGGACGGTCAATGGCAACGCTGAATCTTGCAACGGCCATCTGGGTTTCGGAAGTATATCTTACTTCGGGGTCTCTTGTTAATCTTCCGATCAATACTACGTTATTCATAACCTGCACCCCTTATTTATCATCCTGATTGATGATCATGTGTCTCATTACATTATCGGAAATCTTGAGTCTTCTGTCTAATTCCTTAGGCAGTTCAGGGCTTGCTTTGAATTCTACTACTACATAGTATCCTTCGTTCTTCTTCTGAATCGGATATGCAAGCTTTCTCATTCCCCATACGTCTACTTTGGAGACTTCGCCGTCTGCGTTGATGATCTGCTGAACAGTTTCAACAACTGCATCTTTCTTATCGTCTTCCAGAACCGGGTCGATAATGAACATAACCTCATAATTTGTCATTCGTTTCACCTCCCTATGGACTAAATGGCGCCTGCCCTTTGCAGGCGCAGAGAGCATTGAAAAATTTCAATGCCTTTCTATTATACATGACCCTCGCAAAAATTCAAGGTTTTTTTGATGTTTTTGAGTTATTTCATTTTTCAAAAGCAAATAAAAGTACCTTTTTGGCAGTACGATTCTTGATATATTGGTTCCTTGTATCCCCTGTACTTTAATAAGTATAATTTTTAATTGCAGTAAAGTATAGAGGCTAGCTGAAAATCAGCACCACCCGTGAAAACGGGTGGTTTGCTCTGAGCCTGAAAGGCTCCC
>CAUWJW010000055.1:0-12823 GCA_963558985.1 uncultured Clostridia bacterium
GCTCTACTGCAATTTCTTTCATCTTTTCTTTTCCTCTCTACATTTATTATCTGCCGTCTGTTCTTCTACAATCACACCCTGACGCATGGTAATTCTGTAATCGGCAAACCGCTCACTTTCTTTGGGATCATGCGTAATCAGAATCGTAGGGATTCCCAGTTCTTTCTTAAAGCTTGCAAATTCTTCATAAACCGTTTCTTTTGTCTTCATATCCAGGGCAGAAAAAGGTTCATCCAGAAGCAGGAGGCGGGGCTGTGTCACAATGGCTCGTGCCAGCGCCGCTCTTTGTTTTTCCCCGCCTGAAATCTGCTTTGGATACCGCTTGCGCAAATGGGCAACGCCGAATGTCTCCATAATGTATTCCGCATAATCAAGAAGTTCTGCCCTGCTTGCTCTGTCCTTATATTCCGGCTTATTTTTGATCCCATATATAATATTTTTTCCTACCGTCATATTTGGAAACAATGCATAGTTCTGAAACAGATAACCGATCTGCCGTTTCTTCACCGGAATGTTACAGTTTTCATCAAATACCGTCTGCCCGCCGATTATGATTTTCCCTTTATCCGGATTCTTCAGCCCCGAGATACAGTTAAGCACTGTAGTCTTGCCTGCTCCGGATTCTCCCTGTATGGCTAAAACCCCCTGGTCAAAAGCAAACTCCACATCTATACAGAAATGCTCCAGTTTTTTCTCAATCTTAAAATAAATCCCCATTCTCACACCTTATATTCTTTCTTTTTCAGCCAGGCATTCAGCCCGAAAATCAGACAGAAGCTAAACAGCGTCATGACCATTACAAGGGTATTGGCTTCTTCCTCCTTACCTGTTGCAACTGCATAGTAAATCGCTGTCGGTATGGTCTGGGTCTGTCCTTCTATGTTGCCTGCAAGCATCAGAGTGGCGCCGAATTCTCCAATTGCCCTTGCAAAGGTGAGAACAATTCCGCTGACAATCCCCGGCCTTGCAAGGGGGAACAAAACTGTCCGAAATACTTTCCAAGGCCCGCTTCCCAAAGTTTCAGCAGCCAGTTCATAAGTTTCATCTACACTCTGGAAAGCTGCTTTTGCATTTTGATACATAAGAGGCAGTGATACCACGCAGGCTGCAACTACACAAGCAGCCCAGGTAAACACCACCTGAACCCCAAAAGCATCCATCAAAAAAGCGCCAATAGGCCCTCTTTTTCCGAACAGTTTCAGAAGAAGATAGCCTACAATTGACGGTGGAAGCACCATGGGAAGAATCAGTACCGTCTCCCATATGCTCTTTCCGGGAATCTTCTTTTTCGTCAGTATGTAGGCGAAAAAGACTCCCAGCACAAAGGCAAATGCAGTTGCAATCAGGGCAACACGAATGGATAATAATACAGGTGCCAGCATATGGTTATTTTACCGCAAACCCGTATTTTTCAAATACGCCCTTTGCATAATCGGTTTCTAAGAATTCATAAAAGGCTGCTGCTGCGTCTGCTTCTTTGGAATCTTTCATCAGGGCTGCCGGATATACAATCGGATCGTGCAGTTTACTGTCTACATCTTCAATGATCGTGCCTGTTCCTTCTTTAAGCAGCATAGCATCTGTCCTGTATACAAATCCGCATTCTGCATCGCCTGTCTCTACATAGTTGAGAACGGCTCTTACATCTTTGGCCTGAACAATCTTGTCTTTTAATTTATCTTCTATTTTTAAAGCCTGAAACACTTGTGTCGCATATTTTCCTGCCGGTACAGTCTCAGGCTCTCCGATCGCAATCTGTTTTACTGCATCTTTTGTCAGAGAATCCATGCTGACTTTATCAGCAGCCTCTGCAGTTGCAATCAGGGTCAGTGTATTGCCCAGCAAATCTTTTCTGGAATCTTTCTGAATCAGATCATCTGCTTCCAATTCGTCCATGTTTTTCTTTGATGCGGAAATAAACAGATCGCATGGCGCTCCCCCTTTAATCTGCTGCACCAGATCTCCTGAACCTGCATAGCTGGTGGTAATCTTGTCGCTACAGTTCTTGTTATATTCTTTGATAATTTCATCAAGGGCATCTGTCAGACTTGCAGCTGCCAGTACGACAATTTCTCTGCTTTCTTCTCCTGCTGCCTCTTTTTTCTCTGTTTCTGAACCGCCGCAGCCTGCAAACAGGCAGGACACAAGAAGTACAAGTGCCAGCAGCAGACTGATTTTTCTTGTTTTCATAAAATAAATCCTCCTAAAAATATAATTATCTACCGAAGTAAGCAGGATAATTATACCATGGAGGACTTTTCGTTTATGTTGTCTGACAAACATTTTTGAAAATTTATTGATTTCCAAGGCGCAGCTGACCACAAGCAGCCTCTATGTCCGCACCCATTTCTCTGCGCACAGTAGCCGGAACACCTCTGCTCTCTAAATAAGCTGCAATTTCCAATGCCTGCTTTCGTCCGCTTCCCGGAAGACCAATGTCCTTCACTTCATTTAGAGGAATCAGGTTCACATGGCAGAGCATGCCCTGCAGCTTATCTGCAAGCAGTCTGATTTGATCTTTTGTGTCCGTCTTTCCACGCACAAGGGCATACTCAAAGGTGATGCGCCTGCCTGTGTTTTCTGTATATGCTCTGCAGGCGGCAAGAAGCACATCTACAGGATATGCTCTGCTCACCGGCATCATACTTTCCCGAAGCTTCTGATCCGCACTGTGAAGAGATACGGCCAGATTAACCTGTTTAAGCTCCCGGGCAAATCTTTCGATTTCGGGAACAAGTCCGCAGGTAGATACGGTAAGGTTTCGCAGGCTGAGTCCCAATCCGTCCGTATCGTGAATATTTTTAAGAAAAGCCAGCAAGTTCTCATAATTGTCAAAGGGCTCTCCTGTCCCCATGACAACCACATGATTGATCGTTTCACCGGTATCCCGCTGCACCGTCAGGATCTGCCCTGCCATTTCTCCCGGGGTCAGATTCCGCTCCAGTCCATTGAGCCCCGAGGCGCAGAAGGCACATCCCATTCTGCACCCTGCCTGAGAAGAAACACAAATAGAATTCCCGTATTTGTATTTCATAAAAACACTTTCGATGGTGTTTCCGTCTTCCAACTCCAGTAAATATTTCCGTGTCCCGTCTTTTTTTGATTTTCTGACCTTCAGGATCTTTAGCGTACTGAATTCTGCCTGGTCTTTCAGCTCCTGCCGAAGTTTTTTGGACAGGTCGGTCATTTCATCAAAACGCTCTGCCCCCCGGTAAATCCAGGAAAAAATCTGCTTTGCCCGAAAAGGCTTTTCGCCCAGCGCCTGCAGCCATTCCTTCAGCTGCTCTTTTGTAAAATCATTAATCTTTATTTTATTCATCATTAAAAAGTTTCTTTCAGCTGCCCGGTGCGGTAGGCCCTTACCAGTGCTTTCAGTTCTTCCACTTCACCTTCCAGCTCTTTTCCCTGATCCGTATCTCTTACGGACATTCGTTTTGGAAGCGTTTCCAGCGTAGTCAGTTTTGGCGTATGGAACACCTGTGTTCCGTCTTCTTTCAGCGGCTCATAAGGCTTATGCTCTGCAAGCGCCATAAATCTGGAGTTGAAAATAAAGGTGTACCCTGCAATCCCCGTCTGTTTCTGGTACGCTTTTGAAATGCCTCCGTCAATGACAATCAGTTTGCCCCCGCCTTTCACCGGACTTTCTCCATCTTTAATTTTTACAGGCACATGGCCGTTAAGGATGTGTGAAGTTTTCGGATCCAGACCAAACTCTTCCAGTATCTTTTCACAAATATCCCTGCGGTTAATCAGCTGATAATATTCAGCCGTATTCTCTTTATGGGACTTTTTGTCTGCAATAAAGCACCGCTCAAAGGTTGTCATCTGGTCCTTTCCGAAAAGAGGCGAGTTGTTGCTGAGCCACAAATACCACATGATATCTCCGGATCTTCCGGTTTCTTCAGATTCATCAGGAACAAAATAGGCTTTTCTTACCTGTTCATCCAGGTAATCCATATAGTCTTTGCCCTTTTTCGTCACACCGTTGACGGTGCATTCTTTAAACTCCCCGTCTTCATTCATCGGAATACATCCGTGGAAAAGGAGGTTCCCGTTAATGCATTTGTACAGGCTGCCGTGGCTGTACAGGAAGTGGATATGCTTCTGCAGTTTTTCGCTCTGCAGGAAAGAAGCCTCCAGGGAATGAAGCATTTCTTTTTCTTCTTTTGTCAGTTCATAAGGGTTTTCCGGGTCAATGGTAGGAAAATTCTTATCTCTTAACTCGTATGTAACACCTCGGATTTCCAAAGTTCCCTTGTCATAGTCGATTTTGTCCAGCAGCATCCTATGTTCCAGTTTGTATTCCGGGTGCGCCATAATCCGCTGCCCTTCCACTTTAAACTGGCAGATGGCAATGGCCTTGTTCATTTTTGCTGCAAGCTCCGGATCTACCGGATCATATTCATTTTCATCCAGAATTTTAGGTTTGAAGAATTCGCAAGGGTCATCTGCATATACGGTGGAAGCCAGTACGGCAAGAGGCCGCAGATTAATTCCATAGCCAATTTCCAGCATATCGAAATTATTGTAGCTGATGTTCATTCTCAGCACATTGGTGATACATGCCCAGTTTCCCGTTGCAGCACCCATCCACACAATGTCATGGTTGCCCCACTGAAAATCAACATCATGATAATTCATCAGAAAATCCATGATGGCATCGGGGTGTGCGCCTCTGTCCCAGATATCTCCAATGATATGCAACCGGTCTACAGCCAGGTTGCTGATAAGGTCTGCCATTTTAATAATAAATTCTTCGGCCACCCTGCAGTCTACGATGGAGTTGATAATCTCACTGTAATAGTGCGCTTTGTTGGCTTCATCATCTGCATGGAGCAGTTCATCCATACTGTATGCCAGATATTTTGGCAGCCTTTTACGGACTTTTGATCTGGTATATTTTGTGGAAACGGATTTACAGATTTCCACAAGCTGATAAATGGCAGACTTGCACCATTTATCAAAATCTTCTTCCGATGCCTTGCGCCGCTTCAGTTCCGCTTCTGCATTATAAACCAGTGCAGCCAGAGAATCTCTTTCTTCATGTGTCAGATCCGGTCCGAAAATCTCTTCGACTTTGCTGTGGATCACCCCGGAAGCGCTTTTTAGCATATGGATAAAGGCTTCATGTTCCCCGTGAAGGTCACTTAAAAAATATTCCGTTCCTTTTGGCAGCGCTAAAATAGCGCTCAAGTTGATTATCTCTGCGGATGCCGCATGGATATTCGGATAATCCTTTGACAAGTGTCTTAAGAATTGCTCATCTATCATTTTTTCTTCCCTTTCTTGCTCTTCGTCATACTATCTCTGTCTGCACCGGCCGGATGCCCGATTATTCTGACCGTTTTCCTGTCATATAGGCAATATCCATTTCATAGGCACAGAAGTTCCCCTTTTGGGATTGAATAAAACTTCTTCCCTCTTCCATAAGACCTGTGGAATATTTCTCTACAGTCAGTTCCATTGCTCTGTGAATCTTTTCCGGATCTTCCAGCCTGGTCACTGTTCCATATGCGATCACACTTCTGTAAAAGGTAGTGAATTTTTCCGGCTGCACATCGTCCAGATCCACTACAGAAAAGGAAACCTGTGGATTGGATGTAAGCAGATCATATTTCTTTCCTGCCACTGCCCCGTGAAAATACAATTTATCATCTTTATATACAAAGCTTACCGGAACTGAATACGGATATCCGTCTTTTCCGCTAATTGCCAGTGTACCGTGCGTCGCTTTGCTGAGCATTGCTTCTGTTTCTTCTTTTGATAACGCCTGTTCTTTTAAACGCATTTCCTGAAACATAAAATTTCTCCTCTCTTATTTCCTGTTTTCTGCAAATTCTATGGCTTCTTTGCCGGAAATATGCTCTGCCTCCACAACAAAAACGCCTGCTGCTTCCAGCTTTGACTCAATCTCTTTGTGCGCACCTTCCATAAAGTCTGCGGAATATTTTTCCACCAGATACATCAGTGCCTCCCTTTTCTTCTGCGGATCCTCTTCAATCCGCACTTTTCCAAAAACAATGACGCTGCGGAAGTAGGTTGTGTATTCTTCCGGTACCACCTGATCAGTTTCTATTACTGTAAACGATACTTTCTCATAATTCCTGACAGCATCAAACTTATGTCCTCTGGGCATGCAGTGGAAGTACAGCTTTCCTTCCTTATAGCTGTAGCTCATGGGAACCCCGTAAGGATATCCGTCATCTCCTAAGACGCTGAGCACACCGGAAGTTGCCTTTTCCAGTATGCGTTCACATTCTTGCTCTGTCAGAATCTGTTTTGTGCTGCGGCTGATTTCTCGAAACATAGCTGCCCTCCTTTCTATTATGATTTTACTATATCAAATTTCTGCCTGCAATTCAATTTTATTGCGAACTTCGTCAGAGTATTTGTACATGTATGCCTGCAAAAGGCGTGTGTCTTGTTTTTTCCCCTTAAATAGTGTAAGATAAGCTGTATCCTATTGAAAAATAAAGAGAGGTAATATACATATGACCAAAGAAAGAAAACCGGCCTTTGAAACAAGATGTGTCCACGGCGCATACAAGGCAGAAAGCGGACAGCCGCAGGTGCTGCCCATCGTACAGAACACCACATACCGTTACTATAATTCCAAAGATGTTGCAGAGCTCTTTGATCTGGAAAGTCCGAATTTCATGTACACCAGACTGGGAAGCCCTACTGTTAAGGCGCTGGAAGACAAGATGGCGCTTCTTGAAGGCGGCTCTGCCGGGATTGCTACCTCTTCCGGACAGGCGGCCACTCTCATCACTGTCCTGAACCTGTGCAACGCAGGCGATCATGTGATTTCCGCGTCCAATATCTACGGCGGCACACACAATCTGCTGGGCGTTTCCCTGAAAAAACTGGGTATCGATGTGGATTTCGTGGATCAGGATCTTCCTGCCGAAGAAATTCTGAAACTGGCAAGACCTGAAACAAAGGCAGTCTTTGGCGAATCTCTGGGAAACCCTGCCCTCAGTGTCCTTGATTTTGAAAAATTTTCCCGTATTGCCAAAGAGCTGGGTGTTCCTTTTGTTGTAGATAATACCCTGGCAACGCCTGCTCTGTGCAGACCTCTGGAGCTGGGAGCCGATATTGTTATCCAATCCACCACCAAATATGCAGACGGCCATGCCAGCTGCGTAGGCGGTGCAATTGTAGAAAGCGGAAAATTTGACTGGGGTGCTTCGGATAAATTCCCGGGGCTGACTGAACCTGACGAAAGCTATCACGGACTTAGGTTCTACGAAAAATTCGGACCGACTGCCTTCTGCACCAGACTGACTGCTGTTCTGATTCGTGATTTCGGCTGCGGCATGGCGCCGATGAATGCTTATCTGACTCACCAGGGACTGCAGACACTCCACTTGAGAATGGAACGCCACTGTGAAAATGCAAAGAAACTGGCAGAGCATCTGAAGGATCACCCTATGGTGGAATGGGTCAATTATCCGGGACTGAAGGGCGACCGCTACTATGAGCTGGCGCAAAAATACCTGCCGAAAGGGCAGAGCGGCGTTCTCTGCTTTGGTGTAAAGGGTGGAAAGGAAGCAGGTGAAAAGTTCCTGGAAAATCTGGAGCTGACCAGTATTGTGGTTCATGTGGGAGATATCCGTACTTCTGTGCTCCATCCGGCAAGCACGACACACAGACAGCTTACGGAGGAAGAGCAGATTGCAGCAGGAATCAGCCCTTCTCTGATCCGTGTATCTGTCGGCCTGGAATCTATTGATGACATTATTTATGATTTTGATCAGGCACTGGAAAAAGTAACAAAATAAAGGAGAGATACAAAAGGAAATGCCTTTAATTATACCAAATGAACTACCGGCAGCAGAAGCGCTGCAAAATGAAAATATTTTTACTATGGATCAGGCCAGAGCCATGACGCAGGATATCCGTCCGCTGAAAATTGTCATTGTTAACCTGATGCCTACAAAGATTGCAACAGAAACCCAGCTTGCCAGAGTGCTTGCAAACAGTCCGCTTCAGGTGGAGATGACTCTGGTGCAGATGGATTCCCACGAGTCCACCCATATTTCTCAGGAGCATATGGATGCCTTTTACAAAACGCTGGATGAAATCAAAAATGAGTACTTTGACGGCATGATTCTGACGGGAGCACCTGTGGAACAGATGCCGTATGAGCAGGTGGATTACTGGAAAGAGCTGTGTGAGATTTTTGAATTCTGCAAGACCCATGTGTACAGCAACATGTTTATCTGCTGGGGCGCACAGGCTGCTCTGTACTATTATTACGGAATCGATAAGCACCTTCTGGACGAAAAGGTCTTCGGCGTGTTTGAACATAAGGTGACGAGAGCCCATAATCCGCTGGTAAGAGGTTTTGACTCTGTCTTTTATGCGCCTCATTCCAGGCACACGGAGATTTTGAGAGAGGAAGTGATGGAGCATCCGGAGCTTCGGATTCTGGCAGATTCTCCTGAGGTGGGACCTCATGTTATTTCTACGGAAAACGGCCGCCAGATCTTTATTCTGGGACATCAGGAGTATGATAAGGAAACGCTGGCAAATGAGTATTTTCGTGATAAGAACAAGGGACTGGACATTAAGGTGCCTGCAAATTATTTTGCAGATGATGATCCGGAAAAAGAAATTCTGTTCCGGTGGAGAGCCCATGAGAATCTGCTCTTTTCCAACTGGCTCAATAATTAGGTATATCAGGTGACGCCGTATGATGTGGCAGGCATGCCTTCAGCAAAATAGCGTCCTGAATTTCAGTGTGATAAGATGAAACCCTGTGGTGGACTTTGGTCTGCTGAGGGGTTTCGTCTTTTTTATGATGTATCAGGGGGAATTCTCCCCCGTTTGCTCCGGCATCCACCCCCCACTTGTTATAACACCCGCCCTGTTTGTTATAGCATCTTCCCCTGCTTGCTCCGGCATCCGCCCTGCTTGTTCCAAAACAGGCACTTTTCATTTAGTGGTACATAAAAAATGCCTGTTTTTCCATGGTTAGTCTCGATTAATCGCAAATTGATTTCATATTTTTATAAATACTATGCAAATAAGTTGTACTTTTCGATAAAGAGCTTGCCTCCCCTACCATTTTTATGGGGTGTGACAGAGGGTATCTTAGCCTTTTGGAACATACTTTTTTAACATTCCAAAAATTTACAAATTCTTTATTGATTCCTTCCAAGCTTTAAAAACCGCTTCTTCTCTTTCTGCTACGCTTTTAATTGACATTGTAAACTAAAACCACTACAATATAAATGAAAGGCGGTGATGATATGGCTACAGCACCTACGCAAATCAGAATTGATGCAGATATCAAAAAGCAGGCCACAGATTTATTTCATAATCTTGGACTCGATATGTCCAGTGCAGTTAATCTGTTCCTCCATCAATGTGTTCTCAGGGGAGGACTTCCATTTAACGTTGAAATGCCTCGCTACAGCCAGCGCACACTTGATGCGGTGGAGGAAGCTAAACTTATTTCCCGGGATCCTGATGTCAAGGGATACAACACCATGGAAGAACTGCGAAAGGCGCTTGAAGAATAAATGTATACGGTCAAGTTCACAACCGCTTACAAGAGAGGCTACAGGCTCATGAAAAAACGTGATATGGATCTCTCACTTCTGGATAATGTTGTTGATACAATTCGTCAGGGAAAGCAACTTGATGCAAAATACCGTGATCACGAATTAAGCGGTAAGTTAAAAGGGTTTAGGGAATGTCATATTAAACCTGACTGGCTTTTAGTCTATCTGATTGAAAATGACATTCTCACTTTAACACTTGTAGACACCGGAACACATGCAGATATTTTTTAAATTTAATCAAAATGAATCAGATAAGTACTGAACATCTTCCCCTGTTTGCTCCGGCATCCGCCCCGCTTGTTCCAAAACAGATACTTTTCATTTAGTGGTACATAAAAAATGCCTGTTTCTTTAAGGTTAGTTTTGATTAACCGCAAGTTGATTTTATAAATCCATAAATACTATGCAAATAAGTTATACTTTTTGATAAAGAGTTTGCCTCCCCTACCATTTTTATGGGGTGTGACAGAGGGTATCTTAGCCTTTTAGAACATACTTTTTTAACATTCTAAAAATTTACAAATTCTTTATTGATTCCTTCCACACTTTAAAATGCTCCCTCCCGGGCAGCGGTGTTCTGTTCTGTCACCTGCCTGCCCGAAAGGGAGCACCGCAAATCAATTTACAAATATCGTCTCCAGCAAATCGGCAAGTCTGCCATACATTTTAGCTTCTTCGGAGTAGGAAGCTCCTGTACCTAAAGAAAGCTCTGCTTTTCGATTCTGCTGAATCTCCAAAGTACGAAATGCCTCAAGAAGATTGATACCTGAAACATCTCTTCCGGCAGAGAGTCATAATTCAAAGGCTTAATTGCCCAGAGGGTCGGCTTCAAGTATGCGTCATACTCTTTTTGCGAGATAAACCCCATCTGCCACAACTCCTTCATCAGATTCTCACTGGCAGGATTATACTTTCTCATCGCTGCCTCATTTCCAGGCTTATTATAGTTAAAATTCAAATCTTCTAAATCGTACTTTTCTCTCAGATACTTAATCTGTTCATTAGAGATCTCCGATATATTCTCCGCTCCTTCTTCTGCCTTAAACAGATTCTGAGACCCTTCGGATGACACTTGCAGTTTTTTCTGCGCTGTATTTCTATAGAGGTTTCCGGAGGTAAGAATCCTGTAATTTGTGTTAATGTTTATTTTCTCTTCCTTCCTGCTGTTTCGCATAACCACTTTATCGTTTCCGCCCCCAGTATATACTATTTTCCAGGGAAAAAATCCGAATTGTAGAAATCAGGTACTCTGGATGTAGAAAATAGTAAAAGCATGTCATAAAAAAGAATTTTTTACAACATGCTTTCTTCCGGTCACGATTTCTAACGCCTTATTGTTCATCTTCCAAATAGAGCAGCAGTTTAACAGAAGCAAATGATCTCCCGTTTCTATATCCATCTGCCCGTTGTAGGAATCTACCGCCCGCTGCACATTTTTTTGCCTCAATGGGAATTTCCTTTAATATCCTGAATTCAGTCTTAATCTCTGCCCCATATTCAGCTGCCTCACTTAATTTCAAATTCAATAAACTGTCGATAACCGTGTTTCCTGTAGCTACAAAGGTTTTCTGCGGCTCTGCTCCATGAAAAGTGTCAGCGCTAACTGTTTCCGGTACATTGACTGAATACGGTCAAACAGAAAGAACAAAAGCACATTCAGAAAAATCATGCAGATCCCGCCAAATGCAGCTGCTGCTTCGTCATTACAGTTATCCAGTGCGATAATAGAAACAAACAGACTGCAGATGGGAACGAAGAGGATAGATGCCCATTCCAAAAAGGTAATTTCCGCTCCTCTTTTTAAATCTACCGTCTTCTGCAGCAGTAAAATAATCATAAACAGCAGCAGATTTGTTGCGGTGGTGCCGATTGTAACCGTATAGCGAATACCTGAAAAAGTAAGCAAATAATAGATGGTGTTCTCACAAAGAACACTCATGGAAACAATTGCAATGGCTGCACAGATCCGATGTTTCCATTTGCCGGTATAAGTCCGGGAAACCACCATGCAGCCCACCAGATTGGTAAGCAGAATCAGTGCCGGAGGCCAATGAAAATACAAGAACCCGGCACTGTTGAAACAGTAATAAAAAACATAGGCAATCACTCGTAAACACTTCCGCAGCTTAGAGGCCTCTGTGTCAAAAAATATATGGAAAAAACACCTTATCATATAGATACTGAACAAATTTCCCACTAAGTACACTACGCTTTCCAGCAATCCCAATTGCATCATCTGTATCACCTTTCACTCTGAAGCAGCAGTTTGTTTACTCTTTTGCGGTATGCCTGGCTGACAGGCAGCGAATACCGGTCGTTCAGCAATACATTATCTGATTTCCAAAAAGTCACATACGTACGGTTGATCAGATATGACTGGTGGATCCGGATAAAGTTGGGCGGCGCTTCCTCTTCAATGACTTTTAGTTTTCCATACAATTCCTTTGTCTCATATTTTGTATGAAGCCGAACCTTTCTGTTGCTACTTTCAAAATATACAATATCTCCGTATGGTATGCGGAAACATTCTGTCCCAATATGAAACTCAAAGCAAGTATCATAACAACCTGTAATTTCCATGGCCAGCTCTATATTTTCCAAGATAGCATCTGCCGAAATGGGTTTAACCAGAAAGTTCATTGGCTGAACCGAAAACAGATCCATTACATACTCCTGCTTTGCGGAAATATAGACAATCTGTACACGCCTGTTCTTCAGTTCAGTCCGAATCTTCTTTCCGGCAGCAACGCCGTCCATTGCTTCCAGCTCTATGTCCAGAAAAATCAGATCATAATGTGCTCCCTCGGACATCGCCTCACACAAACTTTCCCCATCGTAAAAAATATCCACTTTTAACGCACCTTTTTCCATGCAGGGCTGTAAGATCTTTTCAATCTGAGAACAGAGAACTTCTTCATCATCACAGATAGCCACACAAAACATACTTCCGCTCCTTTCGCCTTCCATATATTCTGATTATAGCACACTGTTATTTTATGTCAAAACATTCTCGCCTACCCTCTCCTTTCCGAAACCAGATTTTTCTTAAATCCCACATAAGTTGCCGCAAAATAAATGATCCAGATTCCCAGAAAAACCATAAGCGATGCGCCGTAGTAGAACAGAACCGATGTCTTAATCCCCGTGTAAAAGACAAACCGCTGACCGGCAAAGATGGAGAGAATCCCGCTGAGGACAGCTGCCAGCAGCACAGGACACAGATAATAGAGAAGCAGCTGTTTCAGAATCAC
>CAUWJW010000056.1:0-12661 GCA_963558985.1 uncultured Clostridia bacterium
AAACGATTTAAAGAAGAAGGGAGAAACAAATGGACTGTAAAGAAATGGCACTTTTTTCTGCCAAAGTCCTGGATGATAAGAAAGCAAGAGACATCGAAATCATTCATATTGGCAGCAAGGCAGCCTTTGCAGATTATATGGTACTAGCTTCCGGCGGAAGCGAGCGCCAGGTAGGCACATTGTGCGATGAACTGGAAGAACGTCTGGAGAAAGAAGGCGTCTTTGTAAAGAGTATCGAAGGAAAGAAAAACTCCGGATGGATTCTGATGGACTACGGTGATATTATTGTAAACTTACTGACTGTAGACATGCGTGAGAAGTATAACATTGAAAAAGTCTGGGGCGACTGTGAATTTTTAAATCTGGAGGATTAAGATGATAGAAAAGTACAACTTTACGGAAATTGAAAAAAAGTGGCAGGATAAATGGAAAACTGCCAATGTTTTCAAAACGACAGAAGATGAATCGAAAGAAAAATATTATGTACTGGAGATGTTTCCGTATCCATCAGGCAAATTACATATGGGACATGTAAGAAACTATTCCATCGGAGATGTAATTGCCCGTTTTAAAACTATGAAAGGCTATAATGTTCTGCATCCAATGGGATGGGACTCTTTCGGTCTTCCTGCTGAAAATGCTGCGATTAAACATGGTGCAGCGCCCAGCGAATGGACATGGAATAATATTGATGAAATGAGAAATCAGCTGGGCGAGCTGGGACTTTCCTATGACTGGGACAGAGAAGTAGCCACCTGCCATCCGGATTACTACAAGTGGATGCAGTGGATTTTTATTCAGTTTTATAAAAAAGGTCTGGCATATAAGAAAGAAAATCCGGTAAACTGGTGTCCGAGCTGTCAGACCGTTCTTGCCAACGAACAGGTAGTAGACGGCAAATGCGAACGCTGCGGGGCAGAAGTAGGAAAAAAAGAACTTTCCCAGTGGTATTTTAAAATTACTGACTATGCGGAGAGACTTCTCAGCAATCTGGAAAATCTGCCCGGCTGGCCGGAGAAAGTAAAAACCATGCAGAAAAACTGGATCGGCAAAAGTATCGGTGCACAGGTTACCTTTAAAATCGACGGTTTCGACAAAGACCTGGATATCTTTACTACAAGACCCGATACACTGTACGGTGTTACTTACATGGTACTGGCTCCCGAACATCCATATGTAAAAGAACTGGCAGCAGGAAGTAAGTACGAAACAGCTGTCCATGCATATCTGGACAAAGTGCAGCACATGTCCGATATTGAGAGAACTTCTACTACAAATGAAAAAACAGGGGAGTTTATCGGACGCTATGCCATTAATCCTGTAAATGGAAAGAAGGTGCCAATCTATATTTCCGATTATGTACTGATGGATTACGGTACAGGTGCAATCATGGCAGTACCTGCCCATGACCAGCGAGACTTTGACTTTGCAAAGAAATTTGGCCTGGAAATTATTCCTGTAGTAGATACAGATGATCCGGACATTGATGTGTATGATCTGAAAGAAGCCTTTGCGGCAGAAGGAAACATGATTAACTCTGAAATGTTTACCGGTATGAACAACAAGGAAGCGATTGTAAAGATTATCGATTACTTGGAAGAAAAGGGAATCGGAAAGAAATCTATCAACTACAGACTCCGTGACTGGCTCATTTCCAGACAAAGATACTGGGGAACACCGATTCCGATGGTATATTGTGATGACTGCGGATGGGTGCCGGAAAAAGAAGAAAATCTTCCGGTTATGCTGCCTACAGACGTTGAATTTACAGGAAAAGGAGAATCACCTCTTACTACAAGCAAGACTTTTGCCCAGGCGGTGTGTCCAAAATGCGGCAAACCTGCAAAAAGAGAAATGGATACAATGGATACCTTCCTGGACTCTTCCTGGTACTTCCTGCGCTACTGTGATGCTAAAAATACAGAAGAAGCTTTCAACCTGGACAAAGTAAAATATTGGATGAGCGTAGATCAGTACATCGGTGGCGTAGAACATGCCATTTTGCACTTAATGTACGCAAGATTCTTCCAGATGGCACTTTATGACCTAGGATATGTCAATACAGAAGAACCTTTCACAAATCTTCTTACCCAGGGAATGGTTATCAAAGACGGGAAGAAAATGTCTAAATCCGTAGGAAATGTAGTAAGCCCTGCAGAAATCATTGACAAATACGGTGCAGACACTGCAAGACTGTTCATCCTGTTTGCAGCGCCTCCGGAAAGAGAGCTGGACTGGTCTGACAAAGGGGTAGAAGGCAGCTACCGTTTCTTAAACCGCGTCCACAGACTTGTTTACGAATTTACTGAAAAATATAAGGATGCACCGGTTGCGTATACTTTAGACAAGAAAGCGGATAAGGATCTGGCTTATGCCATGAACTACACCATAAAGAAGGTATCTGACGATATCGGTGAAAGATTTAACTTCAATACTGCTATCAGCTCTATTATGGAACTGGTAAATGAAATGTACAAATACAAGGAAGGCGAAATCAACAAAGGTCTGTACCGTGCAGCTGTTGAAAATCTGGTCCTTGTTTTATCTCCTTTTACACCGCATATTTGTGAAGAAATGTGGGAACACTTGGGACATGATTCCTTTATCTGCAAAGAAAACTGGCCGGTATGCGATGAAAGCGCACTGGTTCGTGATACTGTAGAAATCGTTGTTCAGATCAACGGAAAAGTAAAAGAGAAAATGGACGTACCGGCAGGTCTGAATAAGCAGGACTTAGAAAAGCTGGCTGTAGAAAACGAAAAGATACAGAATTTAACAAGCGGCAAGAACGTTGTGAAAGTAATCGCAGTGCCAAATAAACTTGTTAACATCGTTGTAAAATAAGTATGCTCAGCTTTTCTTGAATATGAAGAAAAAGAAAAGAGAGAACGAAAATTTATGAGAACAAAACAACAGAATACGAAGAATAACAGGGGCGGATCACCGGTGAAAATCATCCCTTTGGGCGGACTGAATGAAATCGGAAAAAATATGACGGTTTTAGAATACAGGGATGAAATTCTGATCATTGACTGCGGATTGTCCTTCCCGGATGACGATATGTTCGGAATCGATATGGTCATCCCGGACTTTTCCTATCTGATCAAAAATAAAAAGAAAATTAAAGGTATGGTGATTACCCATGGTCATGAAGACCATATCGGCGCAATCCCTTATTTATTGAAGGTGCTCAATGTTCCTATCTACGGAACACGGTTTCCTTTAGGACTGATTGAAAACAAATTAAAGGAGCATGGACTGAAAGCGAAACTGCATCCTATTAAGGCCGGACAGAAGTTTAAGCTGGGAGTCTTTGAAGTTGAAACATTAAGGATTACCCACTCCATTGCAGACTCCATCTGCCTGTGCATTAACACTCCGGCAGGAAGGATATTTCATACAGGCGACTTTAAGATCGACTATACACCTGTGGATGGAGAACCTTTGGATTTTGCCCGTTTGGCAGAACTGGGATCAAAAGGCGTTATGCTGATGATGGCAGACAGTACCAATGCCACAAGAAAAGGGTATACTGCATCGGAAAAAGTAGTGGGACGTACTTTGGAAGATATTTTCCGTCGTTCCCAGACAAGAATTATCATCGCTACATTTTCATCCAATGTGCACAGACTGCAGAAAATTATTGATATTGCTGTTCTTTGTAAGCGAAAGGTGGCTGTTTCCGGCAGGAGCATGGTAAATGTGGTAGCGCTTGCCCAGGAACTGGGGTACATGAAAATTCCGGCAAATGTGCTTGTGGATATTAATAAAATCAGAAATATTCCGGACAAAGATCTGGTAATTATTACAACAGGGAGTCAGGGAGAGCCGATGTCGGCTCTTTCCAGAATGGCAACTTCAGATCATAAAGCAGTAAAAATCAAAAAAGGCGATATGGTCATTCTGTCATCGACACCGGTTCCCGGAAATGAAAAGACCGTATCTAATGTAGTCAACAAGCTCTTTGAAAAAGGAGCAGAAGTAATTTATTCGGATATTGCAGATATTCACGTTTCCGGACATGCCTGTCAGGAAGAACTGAAGCTGATGCACTCTTTGATCCGGCCTCAATACTTCATGCCGGTTCACGGCGAATACAGGCATCTGAAACGCCATTCAGAAATCGCACAATCTTTAGGCATGCCGGAGAGCAAAGTTTTCATCTTGGAGAACGGAGACGAGCTGGATGTAAACCGAAGACAGGCAAAGATTGTAAAAAATGTGGCAGAAGCAGAAGGCGTTATGGTGGACGGCTTGGGCGTAGGAGATGTAGGCAACATTGTTCTGCGTGACAGAAGACTTCTTTCAGAGTCGGGACTCATCATTGTTGTTGCAGCTATTGACAGAGCCAACAACAGAGTTTCCTCAGGCCCGGACATTATATCCAGAGGATTCGTTTATGTGAGAGAAAACGAAAAACTCATTGATGAGGCATGCGATCTTGCTGCTCAGATTCTGGAAGACTGCTGCAGAAAAAATGTCCGTGACTGGAATGCAATGAAAACAGCAGTCAGAGATGGACTTAGGAAGTTTATTTATAATAAAACAATGCGCAGTCCTGTTATTTTACCTATATTCTTGGAGGTATAAAAATGAATGTATATGATGAAGCACATAAACTGACGCAGGCGATTAAAGAGTCAGAAGAATATAAACAGTATCAGGCAGTAAAGGAGAAGGTTAAGCAAAACCCTCAGCTGGATGCTAATCTGAATGATTTCAAATCCAAGCAGCTGGCTTTTCAGGCCGGACAAATGATGGGACAGCAGATGGATACAGATGCCATGGCACAAATTCAGAACCTGTACGGCATCTTGCTGCAGGATCCTCTGGCAGCAGAGTATCTTCAATGTGAAATGCGCTTTTCTCTTATGATGAATGATGTGTACCAGATTCTGTCCGAAGTAATTGATCTTGGTATTAATGGACTGGGCGGTGGTGCAAATGGACAATAATATGATCAAAACTCCGGATGAGCTGCTTAACATTATGAAGGCTGAGGCTATGGGAGACCTTTGTTTTTCCCATATTTTAGACTTTATTAAAGTAGGAATGACTGAAATTCAGGTTGCGGATGAGATTGAAAGAGTTCTGCTGGCGATGGGCGCTCAGGGGCTTTCTTTTCCTACTATTTGTGTTTCCGGAAACCGGACTGAATTTCCTCACGGGGAACCAACGGACAAAAAGATTGAAGAGGGTGATCTGGTCACCATCGACATGGGAGCTATTGTAAACGGATACTGCGGTGATATGACCCGAACTGTAGCCATGGGATACCTAACAGAAGAGCAGCAGAATGTCTATGATATCGTTCTTACATCTCAGAAAGCAGGGCTTGCAGCTGTCAAGGCCGGCGTAAAATGCTTTGATGTAGATAAAGTGTGCAGAGACATTATTAAAGATGCAGGATATGGTGAATATTATATCCACGGCACAGGGCACGGAGTAGGAACGCAGGTGCATGAAGCACCTACACTCAATACAAAAAGCGATCAGATTCTGGCAGAATCTATGCCTGTAACTATTGAACCGGGAATTTATATTCCCGGCAAGTTCGGTGTTCGCATTGAGGACTTGGCAATTGTAACAGACTTTGGTATAATAAACACAACACAATCTGAAAAAGAATTAATCATACTCTAGCGAAAATACAAAGAAAGGTCGAGAAATTTATGATTTATGCAGGTGATTTTAGAAAAGGTATTACATTTGAGATTAATGGCGAACCTCATGTTGTTTTAGACTTTCAGCATGTAAAGCCGGGTAAGGGAGCTGCTTTTGTACGAACCAAGTACAGAAATATTCTGTCTGGGGCTACAAGAGAAGAAGCTTTTAACCCAAATGACAAATTTCCAAAAGCACACATTGAGACAAAGACTATGCAGTACCTTTACAATGACGGCGAGTTATACTACTTCATGGATCCGGAAAGCTATGACCAGATTCCGCTGCCGTTTGAACAGGTAGAAGAAGCAATGAAATACTTAAGGGAAAATGACGAGGCTACAATTAAATTCTACAAAGGAAATGCATTCCTAGTAGAAGCTCCGAACTTCGTAGACTTAAAAGTCATTGAAACAGAGCCGGGTGTGAAAGGAGATACTGCAACCAATGTTACAAAAGCTGCAACTGTTGAAACAGGCGCAGTTGTACACGTTCCTATCTTCATCGAAGAAGGAGAGATCATCCAGATTGATACCAGAACCGGAGAGTATCTGGGAAGATCAAAATAAGGGTAAGACCGGAAGGGACGTTAGCAGCGTCCCTTTATGTGTATATGATCCGTTTCTCCCGCAGCTTTGAACTAGAAATTCTTACAGAAATGAGGACATCTAAATGACAGAAATGAATCAGGAAAAAGAAAAGAAAAAAATGCCTTTAAAGATTATTCTTCTTGTGCTGGCAGTGATCGTTATCCTTCTGGCCGGAGGACTTGTGTTTTATGTACATGGCATTTCAGCTGCAGACCCGGGCAACAAAAAGGATGTGGTCATCTCCATTGAAAGCGGAAGCAGTATCCTGCATATTCTGGATCAGCTGGATGAAGCCGGTCTGGTACAGAACAAATTCTGCGGGAAAGTATTTGTTAAACTTTCTTCACCGAAAAATATACAGGCAAATACTTATATTCTTCATAAAGACATGACTTTAACTGAAATTTTTGATGCTATGAACTCAGGAGATCCCGCCTATATTTCTCAATCTAAATTTACGATTATTGAGGGGGCTAAGATACCGGAAGCAGCAGAATCTATTTCTAAGCAGACAGGCATAGCAGCAGAAGACATTCTGGCAAAATGGAAGGATCAGGATTACCTGAAAAGTCTGATTGATAAATATTGGTTCCTAACCGAAGAAATTTTAGACCCGGGCATCAAGTATCCTCTGGAAGGGTATCTCTATCCGGAAACTTATTTCCTTCCTGTAGATAACATAAATATAGAGACACTTACAGCCAGTATACTAGATAAGACAGCATCTGAACTGGAGCCTATCAAAGATCGGATTAGCAGTAAACTGGATATGACCGTCCATGAATTTCTGACTTTTGCATCTGTTGTAGAGCGAGAGTCTCTTTTTGAAGAAGACCGGCCCAAGATTGCAGGAGTCTTTAAAAACCGGCTTGACCGGAATATGGCGCTGCAAAGCGATATTACAGTTCTTTATGCTTTGGATCGAACTGGAGTAAATGTATCCATTGCCGAAACAAAGACAGACTCACCCTATAATACGTATGTCCATCAGGGACTGCCGGTAGGTCCCATCTGTGCTGTACCAAAAAGAACGATGGAAGACTGTCTGAACTATGAGCCGAGCGACTATCTTTTCTTCTTTGCAACAGAAGATGGGAAGGTGCTGTATTCCAAGACGTATGAAGAGCATCAGAAAATTGTAAATGAAAATAAGTGGTACTAGATGAATATTATAAATGATAAAGTAACAGCATATATCAACGGATTATATCATCCCGCAGACGCTCAGCTGGAGCAGCTGCGAAAAGAAGCAGAGGTACAAAGGGTTCCTATCATCCTGCGAGATACAGAAACTTTTTTAATGAATCTGATCCGTATCAAAAAGCCCGCATCCATTCTGGAAATCGGCACAGCTGTCGGCTATTCTGCCGCCTGTATGGCTCGGAGTTTTCCGGACTGCAGAATTACTACTGTGGAAGCCGATGAAAACATGTATGAGACGGCAAAGAAAAATATCGCAGCGCTGGGGCTGACAGAGAAGATCAGCCTGATTCAGGGAAAAGGTCAGGAAGTGCTGAAGGAACTGACAGGCCCCTTTGATCTGGTGTTTATCGATGCAGCCAAGAGTCATTACCGGACTTTCTGGGATCTTGCACTTCCTTTGTGTTCGCCCCGGGCTGTTCTTGTATGTGACAATGTACTAATGAAAGCCATGACCGTTTCAGATGAATATGACCCTAACCGAAAATACAAAACCAGTATTCGCAAAATGAGAGAGTTCTTGCTTCATATTACACAGACTCCTGCAGCAGATACATCTGTACTTCCTGTAGGAGACGGCATCTCTCTCAGTGTTTTGAAAGGATAATATGAAAAAAATCGAACTGCTGGCACCTGCCGGCGATTTGGAAAAATTAAAAACAGCCGTAGATTACGGTGCAGATGCCGTTTACTTTGGAGGAGAACTGTTCAGCCTTCGGGCCGGTGCAGGAAATCTGACGATTCCTCAAATGGAAGAGGGGATTCAATATGCCCATGCAAAGAACGTGCGCTGTTATCTGGCGCTGAATATCTTTGCCCATAACGAGGACATCCCTCCTTTGGAGGACTATCTGTTAAAAATAAAGAGGTTGGATATTGATGCGTTTATTGTATCTGATCCGGGTATTATTTCTCTGATAAAAGAGATCATTCCACAAGGAGAAATCCATATTTCCACACAAGCTAATATGACCAACTACAGAACTGCACAATTCTGGTATCAGCAAGGCGTCAGACGTATTGTTCTGGCAAGAGAGCTGACCTTTGAAGAGATACGGGAGCTTCGGGAAAAACTTCCTGAAGACATGGAACTGGAAGCTTTTGTACAGGGAGCAATGTGCATTTCCTATTCGGGGAGATGTCTTCTCAGCAATTTTATGATTGAACGGGATGCCAACAGAGGGCAATGCGCCCATCCATGCAGGTGGAAATATGCACTAGTAGAAGAGCAGCGGCCGGGAGAGTATTATCCTGTTGAGGAAGACAAGAGAGGTACTTATATCCTCAACTCCCGTGATCTGTGCATGATCCGTCATATTCCGGAACTGGTACAGGCAGGAATTGCATCCGCAAAGATAGAAGGCAGAATGAAAAGCAGTTTCTATGTGGCTACAATTGTGAGCGCCTATCGGAAAGCGATAGATACTTATTATAAAGATCCTGAAAATTATGTCTTTCAGGAATCCTGGATGGAAGAATTGAAAAAAGTAAGCCATCGGGAATTTACGACGGGATTTTATTTTAACCGTCCCACCAACAAAGACCAGAATTACCAGACCAGTGCCTATACTAGAGAGTATACGTTTATAGGTGTTGTAAAAAGCTATGATCCAAATACAAAAATGGCTGTGGTGGAACAAAGAAACAAAATGTCAGTAGGCGAAGAAATTGAAGTATTTGGTCCTTATACTGACTGTTTTTCACAAAAACTTGAGGTGCTTTTAGATGAAGATGGAAACCCTCTCGAGTCAGCGCCTCATCCTCAGCAGATCCTTCAAATTAAAATGGATCAGCCTGTAAAAGAAAATTTTATGTTAAGAAAACGAAAGGAGCAATAAAGAATGTCAGGTTCTGACCCCGGGTCGCCCTTAACGATCCAATTTTTATTTCTATTTGCATTAGTTTTGATCAATGCCTTTTTTGCTGCAGCAGAAATGGCAGTCGTATCTGTAAACAAAAATAAGATCAAAGTTTTGGCCCAGGAAGGCAATAAAAGAGCGATTGCAGTACAAAAGCTGATTGAAAATCCAAACCGCTTTTTATCTACAATTCAGGTGGCAATTACACTGGCAGGATTTCTTGCCAGTGCTTCGGCTGCTGTAGGTATGTCCGATGATCTGGGGCAGCTTCTTGGCCGGCTGGGTCTTTCTGAAGTCGTTGCCAAAGATCTGGCGGTTGTCATTGTAACAATCATTTTATCTTATGTAACATTAGTATTGGGTGAGCTTTATCCGAAGCGTATTGCCCTGCAGCATTCCGAGCAGATTGCTATGCTTGTAGTGCGTCCCATCAACTTTATCGCCCTGCTGTCCAAACCTTTTGTATGGTTTTTATCGTCTTCTGTAAATCTATTATTAAAACTGACTCGCCAGAAAACCGACATGGCTGACGAGGAATTTTCTGAAGATGAAGTTATGTCCATGCTGGAAGTGGGGCAGGAAAGCGGTGTGCTGAAGGCAGAGGGAAAGAAGATGATAAACAGCATCTTTGCTTTTGATGATAAGCTGGCCTACGAGATCATGACACCCCGTACGGATGTTTTTTCCATCGATATCAATGATCCGATGGAGCAGTATATTGATAAACTCATGGAACTTCGATATTCCAGGATTCCGGTCTACGATGATGACAGCGACAAAATCATTGGTATCCTGAATATAAAGGACTATCTCATCAAAGCAAGAGAAGCCGGTTTTGACAATGTAGACATTGCTACGATCATCCGAAAACCTTATTTTGTACCGGAAACAAAAAATATTGACGCTCTTTTTTATGAGCTTCAGACTACCAGACAGCAGATTGCGATTCTAATTGATGAATACGGCGGTTTTTCCGGAATTGTTACCATGGAAGATATTGTAGAAGAGGTCATGGGTGATATTGATGATGAGTACGATGAAGAAGAAACAGAGATTGAAAAGCTGGATGAAAATACGTACCTGATTGATGGCGCTATGGATCTGGACGATATTAATGAAGAACTGGGGACAGAGTTGGAATCTGACAACAGTGAGACCATCGGCGGTCTGATCATTGACATGTTAGGAGAAATCCCTGATGAAGATGAAAAAGAAGAAAAAATCATAGAACTGAAAAACTATGTATTTAAGATTGAATCGGTAAAAGAACGGCGAATCGAAAAAGTGAAGCTGCATATTATGCCGAAAAAAGAAGCTGCTGAACCGGAAGAGGGAGCCGGCACGGAAGAGAAGGGTTCCCGGAAAGAAAGAAGGGAACGAGAAAAGAAATCTGATGTAAAATCCTCTTCAGCAGGAGAATAATCATAGACAGCAAAACAGGGAGCTGCTCCGTACTGGGGCAGTTTCTTTTGAAATCAGGAGGGAATCATGAACATACACACAATGAAACAGGGACATCTGTTCTGGAACAGCACAATTAATTTTGCAGCAAACTGCTCATGGTCGGCAGGACCCTTTCTTGCAGAAAGGATGAGATGTAACGATTTTCTCGACTGGGAACGTGTGATGGCAGCAGCAGACAATGGGAAAATCATCGGCTTTGCTGTGTTCTCTGAAAAAGACGGACTGCCAAAAGAATATGAACAGGCACCGTACATCAGTCTCGTCTTTGTTGATGAAGCATACAGAGGAAACCGCATCTCTCAGAAATTAATACAGCATGCCATAGGCTATGCCAGGGAGCTTGGATATAAAACCGTGTACCTTAAGAGTGAGCATCGCGGCTTATATGAGAAATACGGATTTGAAAAAATTGCAGAATTTATACCTGTTGAGCCTCCGGCGGATCAGTTGTTTAAGATGGATATTTAAAAATTGAATGGAACATGTTTTCTTACATTGTACATGTGATAAAATGATTGCATCAAATTAGAATCCGGAGATATAAAATGATAACAAGATTTAAACCGCAAATAAATATACCATACAGTCTGCATGATATGATTGTGAGTAACATCACTTACAAAAATGAATCCATTTATCTGGAATTTAACCATGAATATGCAAACACAAAAGACCCCCATTCACAAGTGGAAGGGCAAATCATCATTGAGAATGCTGACATAGATAGTGCGTGTGTTTTGCTATTGAGCAAATTAGGAAAATACGGAAGCTTTAAAGGCATGAAGATATCTTTGGATGATTTTATTGAGAAGTATGGTGAATGCTCCTTTGAGATTATAGATGAAATGTATGGATTTAATCAGGTTGAATATATAGGTTATCTGCACTCACCTAAAGATAATGATTCAATCCAGATGTCACTATCGATGTATTTTAATGGTGACATTGTATATGAAACAGAAGAATCGTAATTTTGAGGTAGGCTGTGGCATCAAGTAAAGAGAAATGAAATAAATGGGCGCAGCAAATTAGAAGCTAAAGAGGTGTTAGATAATGAAATTAAAGAACGTTTTAATTGTTGTGAAGGATATTGAAAAATCAAAACAATTTTACCATGACCTGTTTGGTCTGAATATGGTGCTTGACAATGACGGCAACATGATTTTAACAGAAGGTCTTGTGCTCCAGGACGAAAAGATTTGGAAGAAGTTCTTAGAAAAAGAGATTATTCCAAAAAGTAATTCTTGTGAACTGTACTTTGAAGAACCGGATCTAGAAACATTCATTGAAAAACTGGAACGCCTGTACCCCGACATCCAGTATGTTCATCGACTTATGACGCATAGCTGGGGACAAAAGGTAATCCGATTTTACGATTTAGACGGTAATTTGATTGAGGTAGGAACGCCTATGTAATCGGTCAGCTGATTGCTGCCTTTTACAAATAGAGAAGACGGCTCTGATTTCGGGAGCTGCTGCTTTATCGGCTCCCGAAATCAGAATTACGTTTACAAAATATTACCTTCTTTTCCTGCCTGCGGAACGCTTCCCTTTGCCCGGAGGATTTTTCTGTTTACGAAATTTCATTTCTTTTTTGTTACTGGACATCATCAGCAGCACAGCCCAGAGAACCATGATGCCAATCCCGATGATCGACAGTAAAGGGTTTGAAGCTGCAGTTGTTCCGGCATATGCACGCATATCAAATCCCACTAAAATCAATGCAGCAGAAAATGGATAGATACTGGCAAGGATACCGACTTTAAAGAACATCATGCTATATCCGAGGAAAAACGCCAGAATGGAACGCCCCAGTTATGCGGCCCGATTGGGTGGGCATGTCGGGGTCGGGGGGGGGCGGTCGGGGGCGGTGGGGAGGGCTGC
>CAUWJW010000057.1:0-12562 GCA_963558985.1 uncultured Clostridia bacterium
GGCTAACGCCGTTTTTTATTATTATTTTATCATAAAATAAGAAAATTACTTTTAAAAATGGGTAAAATATTGTAAAATATTGAAATTAAGATATATATAGAGGTAGTTAAAATCATGAAAAAAGTATTAATCCCAATTATTATCGTACTCATTCTGGCCGGCGGCGGTTTTGCCGTATGGCACACCCTGCAGGAAAATGTGTTTTCTGCAGAAACCTTCCCTCAGAAAACAATCATCAACAAGGTAGACTGCAGTGGTCTGACTGCCAATGAGGCCGAAGAAAAATTAACAGAAACATGGAACAGCAACAGTTTTACCTTCACTAGCAAAGGATCCGAGCTGGGAACCATTAAAGATCTCAACTTTACGTATGCCATCCATGACAGCCTTTCCAATCTTAAAAAGGAGCATTTTTTGAAGGCTGCTGCCAATCATTTCTTCAAATCTGACTTTGATGTGGAAATGGACATGCCTGTAAAAAAAGTAAATAAAAGTTTTCAGCGGGCATTAAAGAATGCCGATTATCTAAAAGAAAAAGATATTGTAAAAACAAAGGATGCATATATTGATGTCACAACAGAAGATTTTCAAATTGTTCCGGAGGTTTATGGAAACAATGTGGATTACAAAGCACTGACTGAAGCAGTAACAAAGTCTGTTGCGGGCGGAAAGTTCGAAATGGAATATGTGACATCCAAATTTTATGAAAAACCTGAGATTACAGAGGACAGTGATGAAATCAAGAAGCAGCAGGAAGTTTACCGGGAATATCTGACTTCTAAAATATCCTATATCTTTGGAAATGAAGCGGTGAAGATTCCTCCTGAGGATATGGAAAAAATGCTGGAGCTTGAAATCAATCAGCCTGTCAGCACCGATGAGGACGCAGAGGATGGCGAAAAGTCCGAAACACCTGAGGTGAAAGTTTCTGTCAATGAAGAGGCAGTCAGCAATTATGTGGATGAGCTTGCCCAAAAATATAATACGCTTGGAAAGACCCGAAGGTTCAAGTCTTTAAGCGGTCAGAACATTGAAGTCTCCGGCGGCGACTATGGTTATGCCATTGACCGTGAAAAAGAGGCAAAGCAGCTGACGAAAGATCTCAAGAAAGGAAAAAAGGTCAGCCGTGAGCCGAAATGGCTTATGACCGGATTTACAGAATACAGCCAGACAGATGATATCGGTGATACCTATGTGGATATCTCTTTATCCGAACAGCACCTCTGGTATTTTAAAAATGGGAAAAAGCTTGTAGATACACCTGTTGTTACCGGAACATATCAAGTATATGACACACCGACCGGCACATTTGGGCTCTCCTACAAACAGCAAGGCGCTACTTTAAGAGGTAGCAACGCCGATGATTCCTCTTATGAAAGTCCCGTTTCTTACTGGATGCCATTTTACGGCAACTACGGCATGCATGATGCTCCGTGGCGCAGTTCGTTTGGAGGCAGCATTTATCGAGGCGGCGGAAGCCACGGCTGCGTTAACATGCCAATCCCTGCTGCAAAGAAACTGTTTGAAAATCTGGCAGACAAAAACGTCCCTGTCATTGTACACTGGTAAACAAATATTTAAAAACTCCGGAATATGCCGCTTCTGTGCTGCATTCCGGAGTTTTTTCCAAGGAAGCAAAATGAAAAAAGTTCTAAATGAAAATCTTATATTTGAAATTCTCTCTGTCGTAGAAGAAATTCCTGCCGGAAAAGTTGCCTCTTACGGACAGATTGCAAAACTCATCGGAAAAGATAAAAATGCCAGGCTCGTGGGCAAAGTGCTGAGTATGGCAGAATTTTACGGGGATTTCCCCTGTCATCGTGTTGTCAATCATGCAGGGCGGCCTGCCCCTTATTTTGCAGATCAAAAATCCTTGCTGCTACAGGAGGGCGTCCGTTTTAAAGAGAATGGGTGCGTAGATATGAAGGTGTTTCAGTGGAATCCCCGGCCTATGGGCAGACAATAATACGCTTTCAGTTTCATTCTCTTATGAATCAAAAAAATCCCCTATATCTTTATACACCTCCATCCGTTCTGTTTCATTGAGTATTTCATGGCTCATCCGGCTATATAATTTACTCTTAATATCCGTGTACCCACGTGCGCCCAAAAATTGAATAAGCTCTTCAAAATGTTCTTTGGAACGAATGACCGGATCCTCTTGTCCTGTGATAACAAAAATCGGCATATCCGGATTTGCAACCTGCCAGCCTGATTTATTGAAAGCCCCCTTCTGTAATTTGAACAGATTAATAAATCCATTTGTGGTGAATACAAATCCACATTTAGGGTCTTTATTATAGTCTGCCACATTATTCGGGTTTACAGAGATCCAACCGTTTTGGACCTCCTTTCCCTTATTGAAGTTCTTGAATACCAGCCTGTTCAGCAATTGATTGGACCTCTTTTCTTTGTAGAAAAGATTTACGAACTTTGCCAGAATGAGTGCACCCCCTGTTGCAGGATTATGTGTCGGCGGTCCGCAAAGAACAAGTTTTTCTATCTCTGAACCATACCGCTTTATGTAGCCGCGTGCGACCAGCGTTCCCATACTGTGGCTGAACAGATAAACCGGAATATCCTGATATCGCATTTTTATTGTTTTTGTAATCGTATACAAATCTTCAATCATCACTTGTTCATTTTCAGTATAAAAATAGCCGAGATCTTCTTTCATTTTTACACTTTCTCCATGTCCCCGATGATCATGTATCACACAGATGTATCCGCGGTTAATGAGATAGTTCATGAAATCATAATAACGTTCCTTATGTTCCGCCATACCATGTGAGAACTGAACAATCCCTTTTGGAGGCCCCTTTGGGGCCGCAACTGCAGTCTCCAGTCCGAGACCGTCATATTCGGAAACTATCTTTTCCAGCTTCATTTTGCCTCCTTTCTTCCCACAAAGCATCTGCTGCAGGCTTCCAGCAAGATGCATACGGTGCACATTTTGCACATAATTCCTCTACGGATTCCGGTGACATCAGATCGGTTGAGTGTGCACCGGAAACCTTCACCATTTCCTTCAGTTTTTCCGGATTTTCAAGCATTGGACACGGCATGAACATATTGTCATTGAACGGCTGGCCGTTGTGGTATTCCATGAACAGAGGTGATTTCAATCCCTCCAGAAGCGACTTTTCACGGATGTTGGAGTCAGAGTAATGGATAAAGACACATGGATCCATATCACCATTCGCATTGATATGCAGGTATCTTCTGCCTCCTGCAATACAGCCTCCGACATATTCTGCATCGTTTTGAAAATCCATTGCAAAGAGCGGCTTACTTGTTCGATACTTACAAATTCTGTGATAGATTTCTGTACGCTGCTCCGGTGTGGGAAGTAGTTCCAGGGATGCATCATTTCCAACGGGCATGTAGTGAAAATACCAGATAAAGTAAGCACCCATCTTAATCAGATTGTCATAGAAGGTCTCGGAAGTAATTGAGTCAAAATTTTCGCTTGTATAGCAGGCTGAAATGCCATACAGCAATTTTTTCTCACGAAGAATTCTCATCGCTGCTGTTGCCTTTCCATAGACTCCCTCACCGCGGCGTGAATCGGTTGCTTCCTCAAATCCTTCCAGTGAAATGGCAGGAATAAAATTCTTCACTCGCAGCATTTCATCTGCAAAAGTTTCATCAATCAAGGTTCCGTTTGTAAATGCAAGGAAAATGCAGTCATCATGTTTTTCACAGAGTCTGATAACATCTGCCTTGCGAGCCAGCGGCTCTCCGCCTGTATAAATGTACATATAGATGCCCAGCTCCTTGCCCTGGCAGATAATATCATCAATCTCATCGAAAGTGAGATTCAGTTTGTTTCCATACTCTGCAGCCCAGCATCCGGTACAGTGAAGATTGCATGCAGAAGTCGGATCCAGCAGAATCGCCCATGGAATATTACAGCCGTTCTTTTTACGGGCCTTTTCCTGAATATCCCATCCGACCATATTGGCATTGATGAAGAAGTTCACAACAAGGGTCGTCAAGATATCATGGTCCACCTCTTCCATCATATGGCGGATAAAATGATAATATGGGGCTGAAGGATCTTCAATGGCATGACGAATAGCTTTTCTCTGAGATTCAAAATTCCCCTTGCAGAATGCATCTGCCCAGTCCATCAGTTTCATCAGATTTGTTTCCGGATCCTTATACAGATACTTCATTGCGTGCTCCAAACCGTACTTTTTTATTGTCGTTGATATACCCATTTTGCTTACCTCCCTTTAAAACTTCCAGCTCTGTTTGCTTCTATAATCCTGCTAGTTTTGCCGTACTGACTTTTTTTCTGAAAAATCAATTTGAATGTAATTTACCAGAAAAAAAGAAAAATTCATATAATCAAAAAAAGACCCTTGTCTTAAATTACGACAACAGTCTAAAATTGATGTGTATTACGACAAAACAGCTAAGTTGTCATAATATGGCTACTGCGCAGCTTTGTTGAGTGCGTTTTGAATAGAACCTCCAATCAGGCGGTACATACGTTCAACGATAATTTCAGGGTCATCTGTCATATCTGAGGCGATCCATTCTGTCACGATTCCAACAATACCATATTTATAGAAATTTGCAATAAATTCCAGTTCTTCCTTGCAAACATCCATGGAGGTTGCCTGTTCAGCTACTACTTTGTAAATAAGTTCATAGGTGAGTCGATAAAGATATCTGTTCAGGTATTCAATGGGAGTATGGCGATAAATATTTGTAACAAACACCTTATCCTGGCGGAGGATTTCAAAAATTCTCAGAAAACCCTCCCGCCATGTGGAGTAAGCAGCGGTTTTCTTCAGTGCGCCTGCACCTTCTGTTTCACAGATCCATTCGGTCAGTTCAATAATATCGTGAAAATGATAGTAAAATGTCTGGCGATTGATGTCACATCTTTGTGCAATATCGCCAATGGTTATTTTGTTATAAGGCTTTTCTGCAAGAAGTGCTTTAAACGCATATGCAATGGCTAGCTTTGTTGTTTCTTTTCCCATAATCAGTCAGTCAAGCAGGCAGTCTCGACGCTCCTTTTTCTTTATTATTATGTGAAAGGCTTGCCTACTGCCCTTCATAAAGTACATGCTGCTCAATTAAGCGCTCCGCCGAAAGATCAGGCGAGTCGTTTTGCGGCATAGAGTTTTATTTCTTTGGTGCGATGATATTGACCCATCTGAGGTTTCGGCCATCAAGATTATCTCCGGTAATCCATACCTCCACTGCAGCCATGTCCACATCTTCTTTCACCGTTTCAAACAGATCATAAATTGTGTGTTCTGTTACGCAGGTAAAGTGCCTCCCTTTCTCGTCATCATAATCGCTTTCGCCGTATTTAAAACAGGTGTACAGGATTCCTCCGGTTTTCAAGGCTCTGACAATCTTAGGAAGTGTCTCAATAAGGTGATTCTGCTGCAGATGGTGCAGGGATGAACATGCCCAGATTCCGGAAAAAGCGTCTTCATCATCAAGGTTCTGAAACAGCAGGCATCTGACCGGAAGTCCTGTATATTCTGATGCAATCTGGCACAGTTCCGGCGAACCGTCCAGTGCAGTCACTTGAAAGCCCATTTCAAGAAAGGTTTTGCTGTCTCTGCCGCAGCCGCATCCAAGATCAAGGATGCTGCTCCCTGCAGGAATTCTTCTGATGAATGTATCCAGCACGTTTCTCATATCCGCATCAGCAGTCTGCCGCGCATATTCTGCTGCATTATCCCTGTAGTATTGTAAGGTTTTGTCCTGTTTATTCATAATTCCTTACCCGAAATCCCATGTTCGCTGCGGAATCATAGGATGGTTTCAATATATGAAATAACTGCTCTTCAAACCGGGGCTGATCAAGCTCTGCGCTATACAGCCTGTATCTGATCTCTTCGTTGTTTACATGCTCTTTTAGGCAGGCAGCTGCCGCCTTTTGCAAAGGTTTCACCCCTTCATACTCGCAAACTGCCTGATATGCACGAAACTCTACATCTGCCAGACGGGGGAAGTAAAGATCCCAGTCCGGCAGGTTGTTGCTCTTGGAGCTGTTGACTGCTTTAGTAGTCGGCACCAGATTCCAAAGCTCGTCATGCGCCACATAGGACCATGGGACAAAATGGTCGATTGAAATATCACCGGCTGTCATAATCTCTTCTGTGTAGATATTTCGAATCTCGGTCACCTCAATAACTGCTTTCCAGTATTTCTTGGCTTTATCCAGCTTTCTTTCCTGAGGCGCAGACAGCTTGTCTGCAATGCCGGGTACACTCGGGTTCCTTTTTTGCAGATAGTGAATCTTTGCATTAAAGCTTCTTTTCTCAGACATAGCCCATTATACTCTTATCAAACTTACCTACGACCTTTCGTTTCAATTCCTAACGCTTTTAATTTTCGATAAAGGGTTGCTTCCCCAATTCCTAGCTGCTTTGCAACACGTTTTTTATCATCAAAAGAATAACCTTCTCTCTCCAGAGACTGTTCAATAATACTTTTTTCAAAAGCCTTGCACTGCTCTTCCAATGACAACTTTCGATCATAGACTGTCCCCATGCGCAACAATCGCTTCGGAAGTGATTCTTTAGAAATTATGTTTCCTTCTTCCATGTTGATTGCATATTCGACTGTGTTTTCCAACTCCCGCACATTTCCCGGCCAACTATAAGCCATAAGCACAGACATCGACTCGTCACTAAATCCCTGAACCGATTTCCCCAACATATTTGTATACTTTTCCAAAGCATTATTTAATAATAGAGGTAAATCTTCTCTCCGATCTTTCAACGCTGGCATCCAGATTGGAATAACATTTAAACGAAAATATAAGTCTTCTCTAAACTCTTTATTCTGAATCATTTGTTCAAAATCTCGATTTGTAGCTGCAATTATACGGACATCCACTACAATTTCCTTCGTTCCACCAACTCGCTCAAAGCATCCAGACTGCAAGACATGAAGCAATTTCCCTTGAAGATGTAGAGGAAGATCTCCTATTTCATCCAGAAAAATCGTACCGCCATCTGCTAATTCGAATTTCCCAGGTTTTCCATTTTTTCTAGCACCTGTAAATGCACCTTCTTCATATCCAAAAAGCTCACTTTCAATCAAAGTATCTGGAATAGCTGCGCAATTTACAACAATAAAAGGCTTATCCTTTCTACTTCCAAAACTATGGATAGTTTTTGCAACTAAGCCCTTCCCCGTTCCACTTTCTCCTGTAATAAGAACACTAGATTTACTATCAGCAATCCGATTAATCTGCGCTTTGATTTCCCGTATAGATTTACTATTTCCGATCACATCACCATACTTATCAGGCATATTATTATCTGTCATCTCATAAACCATCTGTTTAATATCTGCCATGTCCTTAAAGGAAATCACAGTTCCCACCAGAGGTTCTGTGTCTTCATGCTCAGCAATTTTTCCCTCAGATTCCTTCAAGTAAATAGGCAGTATATCCATCAGAAAGTGGAGCACTGTCCCCTCTTTTGTGGTATAACGCTGCTCCACTCCTTTGCATAGCAGTCCATTTTTCACAGCATCAAGAAGGAAGGAATCTTCCCAAATGCGATCAATATGTCTGCCTATAAGCTCATCATGAGGCTTTTCAATAAGGTGCGCCGCCCTCTCATTGCACTCCAGAATTGTTCCATTTTTGCTCACATAAAAAACCCCTTCTCCGATTGCAGATAAAATGGTTCTCATCCCATTAGTAATAGCAATCTCCTTTGCTTTGATCGAAAGGAGATATGCCATTTTACTGCAGAAATTCAAAAGGTTTTCTTTCTTTTCCAACAAAGTCCGCCTCTGCTCTTCTGTAAATGCTACCAGACCAATGACTCCTATTACCCTTCCATCCAATTCAATAGGACAACAGACTTCAGCCAGTTCCCCTTCCTCACCCCAGTAATCCGGATGAGTTTCTGCATCTTCAATAATATACCGCGTACCCGTTCTAAAAATCATGCCATAGATTTCATTCGTGCTACTATCTCCACATTTTTCTACGCTTCCGACTCTATCTCGATATCTGCCTGTTCCCGCCACAATAATTTCTTCATCGCTGACGATTTCAGTCTCAATTCCTACCGCCTCCGAAATGGCATCTGCAACGGCCTGAACCGTATTCTGTATTGCCGAAAGTTTCATTTTTATAATCCACCTTTCTGTGAAAAGCGCCAAGTATCATAAAACAACTTGGCACCCTTCACTTTTATTTCTGTCTTCCTGCTACTGTATTATACTTATAAGACTGACAACTTTTAGAATGTACGGAGGTGAGTGGCGGAACTACATAGCAACACACTCTCTTTCCTATGTATTATTGGACATCTGTCAACTCTTCAATAGTTAGCCCCCCATGTCCATATTCGCTTTTCAAAGTCAGCCTCTTAAATACCTTATTTACTGTACTTTTGTACTCTTAAAGGGTCTCTACTACTTTATTTCAAACTGCTTACCTCTCTTCTTACCTTCCAACCGAAATCGTTTCCGGCAGTGTACTTCCACCATCAATTACAAATTCGCCGCCTGTAATATATGCCGCTTCATCTGATGCCAGAAAAGCCGCCAGATACCCTATTTCTTCCGGGTATCCAAACCGACCAACAGGGACTCCTTCCACAATTTCATCCAAAACTTTCTGTGGATTATCTGGATCAGTCTCTACAGCTGTTTCTTCCACCATGGGAGTAAGAAAGTAGCCCGGAAGGATAGCATTTGAAGTAATATTATAAGAAGCCGTATCAATAGCGATTGCCTTGCAGAATCCAATCAGCGCTGATTTTGTCATTGCATAGGCTATATTTGCAGGGTCACATACTCGAGGTCCTGTAACAGAAGAAATAGTTACAATCCGTCCATATCTTCGTTCCATCATTCCCGGAAGTATCGCTTTTACACAATTCCATGGCCCGTGCACATTTACATCAAAATGCAGATCCCGCATCCGATCATCCATTTTCTCTATTTCAGTCAAGAGAGAAATCCCCGCATTATTCACAAGAATATCAATCCGCCCCTGCTCTTTTTCTATGCTCTCTACAGTTTTTCGAACTTGCTCTACAGAAGTTACATCCATCTGATATCCATTTATATCTGCACCCGTTTCCTTACGCAGTTGTTCCGCCGCCTGAAAAACAGTTTCTGATTTATCTGTCATAAATACAGACGCTCCTTTTTCTGCCAGCACCCTGCTGATTCCCAGTCCGTTTCCCTGCGCTGCGCCTGTTACAAAAGCTACTTTATTCTCCAATAATCTCACAGTGTCCTCCTATCTTAATTCTTGGGGTTATTCTTCTAGGCCCACTGCACAAATTGTGCGTTCATTGAGCCCTGTTATAACTTTTACATATCCGGCCAGTTCTCTATCCAACTGTGGGTCGCCTGTATCTGTAAGAAGCCTGCGTTCCGGAAGAGAAAGGAGTTTTTCTTTCGTTGCTACAATGCTGATATTTTCCATTCCGATTTTGCGTATGATTCTGGGACTGATCTGCTGGTTTCCACGTCCAAAAATATGACCCTGCCCTCCAATGGCTGTAATCACTAGTTTTGTCGGCTTATCCTGAATCAGGCTCCACAGTTCCTGTTCATCTAAATCTTTTCCTATCAATTTTCCGCAGCAGACTGCATCCACGCCAATTAATGTATATTCCAGACCGAGCAGCTTCATAATGTTTCGTGTCGTTGTTCCTGCTCCTATGATATAAATCACATCATCTTGCATTGATTGTACCACATCTGTCGCAATATAATCCAGAGAAACTATCTGTGGCACAGATCGCATTTTTACATTCTGCATGGTTTTTTTGTTATCCGGAACTGCCATATAGCCATATAACTTCGGGCATATAACTCCTTTGCGATACAGTTCCTCATCCAGATCCATAACTTCCGCTTCTTTTGTTTTTGTCATTTTACCTTCCAAGAACTGATTTGCCGCTCTGCCGGCACCTTTCGGATTTATCGCATAAACGCCTGAATGTATTTTTACACCTGCCGGAATGCCGATTACCGGAATCTTATCCCCTACAGCACGATATACATTTCTGGCTGTTCCATCACCACCTGCAAATAGAATCAAATCCATATTTTCATTCACAAGTGCCCGAGCCAGTTTTTCAGTATCTGTACTAGTTGTGTGCCCCGATGTTTCCGGTTTTCCTGTAACATGTACCGGAAATCCTGCTTTCTCCGCTTCCTCCTGCCCCATTTTTCCTTCATAAGTATATATTTCTATTTTACCCTTTAGTTCCTGCATAGTTTCCAGTGCTATCATCGCTTTATCCGGGGATTCTGGTTTGATTCCTTTTGCCAGAGCCTCTTTCTGGGTTGCCTCACCGTCACTGCCTTTGAGGCCCGCCTTTCCGCCTACGCCTGCAATAGGATTGATAATCAGCCCTACTTTTTTCACTCCGCACATATCCGCATTCTCCTCTTTCGAAATGATACCGTTTTTCTCAAGATTGATTCTCTATACAAGTCAGAGCAGGGCTATGCGCCTGCTCTGACTTCAAATCGACTATTTTTTAAAACGTTTTACGTAAGTTCTCCAAGTTGTTGCCAGCTTTTTAAAATCTTCATCTGTCGAAGTTTCCGGAACTTCCAAAGGTGCATGACGTGCCGCTTTATGCGGAGCTGATTTCACCATTTCAGGATCTTCCTTACATTCAACTGCAATTCTTTTTAAAACTTCTACATAGTAGTCAATATCTTCTTTGTTATAACTTTCACAAGGTTCCGGCGTGAAAGGCTCTGGAACTGTAAATGGGTGGTGTGACATCCACAGTTCAGAGATACCGTAATCCACAAGTCTGTGGTTAACATCAATAATGCCGCATCCCGTTTCTTCCATAAGTCCTTCAAATGACAGTCTTGACTGTTCCATTCTTCTGCGTCCATCATCAAAGTAAAGCTTTGTGCCCGGAACTTTTTCCAGAATTTCTTTTGTCATGTACTGGTTATTCAAAACGGAAACAGTTGCCGCCTGTTTCAATCCATCAAATCCCAGGTTCATGCACCACATATAGGCTTTCAGTACAGCCTGGGCATTTCCCATATAGAATTTTACATATCCAATACTTTCTGGTCTGTCATAATCCAGATAATATTTGTCATCTTTCATTTCTACTGTCGGTTTCGGCAGGAATTTTACAAATTCTGCTTTGCATCCCACTGCACCGCATCCAGGACCGTCAGAACCGTGTGGGGCTGAAAATGTTTTGTGAAGGTTAAAATGCATCAAGTCAAATCCTGCTTCTCCGGCTCTTGCAATACCCAGCAGTGCGTTAGCATTCGCCTGGTCATATACACAAACAGCATCTACATCATGTGCAGCTTTTACAAACTGGTCGATACGGTCATTAAAAATACCTGTGTCTTCTGGGTTTGTAATAAATATGGCTGCTGTTTTTTCACTTAAAGCGGCTTTATATTCCTCCCAGTTAGGAAGCCCTGTAACAGGATCCGGCATCAGCGTAATGATCTTATATCCCAGCGTGGAGGATGCGGCTGCATCTACTGGATGTGAATGCAGAGTTGTCACAATCTCAGTTTTTTCTGTATTTCCTTTTGCTTCATGATATTTTTTCACTAGCTGTGCATTTACATAAATAGCCTGTCCGCCGCCTGTAGGCAAGAAGGAGAATTTGTCCATTCCAGCCAGCTGCTGCATCATAATCCCTGTCTTATAGTAAATTTCTAAAATTCCCTGCATAGTACTCACATCCTGCAGCGGGTGGACATCTGCAATTCTCTTGTCGAGAGCCATGTGTTCCTGCACTTTTGGGTTGTATTTCAAGGTGCATGTACCCTGAGAAATTCCTAATGTATTGTCAGAACCCATGACTTCCTGTGTCACTCTGCTGTAATGTCTTACCAGACGAGGCTGGTTAATTTCAGGCAGATTCAGCGGGCTCTTTCTTTTAATTGTTCCTATATCGATTGTCCCTACTTCTTTTTCAATTTCTTCTTCCACTTTTGGAAGTAATACACCTCGTTCTCCAGGCACCGAAAGTTCCATTACGATCGGCTCATTCCATCTTGCCTGGTGAAATTCCTTTATTTCTACTTTTTTCAACGTTTTTTCAGTCCTTTCTGTACCATCAAGCAACAATTTCTGCAATTGCATCAACTAATTTATCAATATCCTTTTTTAAATGAATTTCTGTTACACACAGAAGCATTTTGCCTTCTGCATCCTCGTATAACTTAGCCAGATCGTATCCGCCAATAATTCCTTTTTCCAATAGTTTTGTATTAATTTCTTCCACTGTCTTTCCGGTTCCGCTAAAATCTGCTACAAACTCTTTAAAGCAAGTTCCAGAGAATGGTATGGATACACCTTTAATCATACCAATTTTTTTAGTTGCATATGCACTTTTTGCCACGATGGTTTCTCCGACTTCTCTCATTCCCTGCGGTCCCATTGTTGCCAGATAGGCGCCTGCCGTTGCAGTCCAGAGCCCTGCACTTGTTCCTGTAAATTCTGCTGATTTTTCACGGATCTCATAAGAAGTTCTGTCAAAAGATGCTTCAAAGCTGAATCCAATTTCGCCTTCTACTCCTGTAGGAGATGCCGCATACA
>CAUWJW010000058.1:0-12517 GCA_963558985.1 uncultured Clostridia bacterium
CACTCAGGAATCATTTCCTCGATCCCATAACATCCTGCAGCTACAAGACAGAAAATCATAAACACAACAGTGGACACTTTAATATCATGCTTTTTCAAACCATGATCGCCTACCTGTGCCGCATTTGTCTGCATCTTTTCACTCATCTTGCTGCACCTCCTTTATACTAGTTTCAAATTATAAGTACAGTACTATTATACACTTTATATCAGAATTATCAATAAATTTGGATAAATTGAAAAAAAGAGCAAAGCAGTTGCAATTTTTCCTCAAATTTATTATTCATCCTTTATTTTATTCCTAAAATCATTCCTTATACATGAAAACCGAACCACCATAAAAGCGGTTCGGTTTCCTTCTTTCCCTTGGTTATACGTGTTTTCTTTATTTTGTAAGATCCGGATATGCTTCGTCAAATGTTTTTTCACCGGTATTCAAAGCGTTTACATCACGGCTGTGTCCGGTCTTTACTGTAATCTGACGAACAATCATAGGGATAAAGATTGCTGCACATGCCAGAATGAAGATTGGCAGCTGTCCTTCTCCAAATGCCAGCATAACCAGACAAATGAGCTGTGCAATCATAGCAAACCATGGAATCCATGCCTGTCCTTTGCTTACTTTTGCTTTCAGGCAGGTTTCCGGATCGTATCCTCTCTTCTTCAGACGTCTTCTGAAGATAATCTGGGACATGATGATTCCTACCCATGCCAGAGTACCTGTAAATCCGGACATGGACAGCAAGCTTGCATACAAGCTTTCCAGGAATCCTGTCAGCTGGGAAACCAGACCTACAATCAGAACTACCCACATGAATGCCAGTGTGAACAGTACTGCGTTTTTCGGATTTCCGGATTTGTTAACTTTGCTCAGGAACTTCGGAGCAAGTCCTTCAATAGACAGACCATACATTGCTCTTACTGTTCCGTAGAATCCTGTGTTTGCACAGCTGAATGCTGCGATCAGTACGATAGCACTCATGATCAGTGCAAATCCATTCAGGTTATATAATTTCAGTGCATCTGCAAATACCGGTGTTGCATCTGTTCCCATTGCTGTAGGGAAGATCAGGATGAGCAGCAGAATCGGTACCATGTACAGACCTACGATACGATATGTAACACTCTTACATGCTTTTGGCACGGACTGATCCGGATTTTCAGCTTCTGCCGCAGTCAGACCTACGATTTCAGTACCCTGGAATGTAACCAGAACTACTACCATGGAAGTCAGAACGATTCCTGCACCATTCGGGAATAACTGGTCTCCGAAGCTCTTAGTAGCATCTCCGAAGTTTACAGTAGCACCCAGGAATCCTTCGCTGCCCCACAGGCCAACCCAGATACCAAAGGCCAGAACGATAAACAGAATAATTACGCAAACTTTTGTGATAGCCAGACCTGACTCGATCTTTGCGAAGATATCAACTGCACAAAGGTTAATAATTGTCAGAGCCAGCAGTGCACCTACTGCAAAAGCAACATATGCGGTCGGGCTTTCTGCACCCGTCAGTGACTGCAACACTGTTGCAACTGCAATTGCCTCAGACGGACAATAGCATACCCAGTTGAACCAGAACGCCCATCCGAACCCGGTCGATACCGTAGGCCCGATAAATTCACTGGTATACGCGACAAAGGAACCCTTTCTCGGCAGGTTGACCAATAATTCCGCATAAGAAATCATAAGACCGTATACAATAACGCCAACCACCGCAAAGGCAATAAATACTGCAGGTCCCATATCTCCGATACAAAGACCCAGACCCAGGAAGTAGCAGGAACCGATTACGCCGCCCAAACCAATGAACGCTACCTGCCAGCCCTTAATACCCCTTTTTAATTCTTGGGACTCTCCCTGTTGATTTACAACATTTTTTTCTTCTGACATTTTTGCCTCCTTTTCACATATTTCTACAATATGTTCCGTTCTATCTGAAGCCTCTTGTGAGTTCTGTTTTTCCAAGGGTAAAAAACAGACAAATTTCACCCTGTGCTTCAAGACTGTTCTATCTTTTCATATTTTCGCCAAAATGTCAATAATTCTGAGAATTTTCTCATTTTTGATTTTTTCTCATCTTATTTTCGAAATTTTATACACAAAAGAAACAAATCAAACAGATGACTCCGGGAACGCCTAAAACACCTGCCCCTACAGCGGTCAGGGGATTAAGCGGCACAAAAATCCCCCAATACCCCCCAAAAAAATTCACAATAATGAGAATCGCTCCTCCCAGTAAACTGCTCAAAAAAAGCCTGCCCATCCACTTCAGCGGTAAAACCAGCAGCTTCCCAAGAAAATAAATAAGAAAAAGACCTGCGGCATAAGCAGCAAAAATTCCGGTCTCTAAACCAAAGCTCATTCTATTTTCACCTCCATGCAACAGCCTATGCATACTCCATATAAAAAAGACTGCTGCACAAAACATTTTCCGGTTTCTCGCAACAGTCTTTGTGTTTTTTATAATTCTCTGCGCCCCTCTACAGCCTTTAAAAGCGTCACTTCATCGGCGTATTCCAAGTCACCGCCCACAGGAATTCCGTGCGCAATACGGGATACCCGTATGCCGGAAGGTTTTATGAGACGGGCGATATACATTGCCGTAGCCTCTCCTTCTATGTTTGGATTGGTTGCCAGAATCACTTCCTGCACCTCTTCCTGCTGCAGACGGATAATAAGCTGCTTCAGATTGATATCCTCCGGACCGATGCCTTCCATCGGCGAAATAGCACCGTGAAGCACATGATACAGTCCGTGATATTCTTTCATTCGCTCCATCGCCACCACATCTTTGGGTGTTTCCACAACACAGATTACACCTTTATTTCTTGCCGGATCTGAACAGATCGCACAGGGATCCGTATCTGTCAGATTTCCGCATACCGAACAGTACTTCATTTTCTGCTTTGCATCTGTAATGGCGCCTGCCAGTGCCTGTGCTTCCTTCTCTCCCATGGAAAGAATGTGAAATGCAAGACGCTGTGCAGTCTTTCCGCCGATTCCCGGCAGTCTGGAAAGCTCTGTGATAAGCTTTCCCAGAGGTTTGGCATAATAATTCATCCTTTACAGCCCCGGTATTCCCAAGCTCCCTGTCAGCTTATTCATCTCGTTTTGGGAGATTTCTTCCATCTGCCGCAAAGCTTCATTGGCTGCTGCCAGGATAAGGTCCTGCAGCATTTCAATATCGTCCGGATCTGCAACCTCTGGTTTAATCTCAATACTCTTGATTTCTTTTTTTCCGGTAACGGTTACTGTTACAGCACCGCCGCCTGATGTGGCAGTGGTTTCCATCTGATCGATCTCACTTTGAAGTTCGTCCATCTTTCTTTGCACCTGCTGCATCTGCTGCATCTGCTTTTGCATATTTCCCATACCGCCGGCCGGTTTCGGCTTCTTTCCGGCTCTCATTCCTTTTCCCATTCGATTTCTCCTTTTATTCAATTTCAATATTTAACCCAAGTTTATTCTCTGCCATACGGGCAATTTTTTCCGCACTGTCAGTGGATGTACTGCAGTCTGCATCAGCCGTTCTGCAAAGCAGCCCTCTTCTTTTTCCTGTATGTTTTTCCATCAGATCTTCTAGGGTCTGCTTATTATTTTCCACATATCCTGCCACTGCCGCATTGGATGCAACAACCAGAAAAGTGTCATCTTTGACTTCTGTCAGTCTTGTCCCGCTTCTGATCAGATTGAAGCTTCCGCGAGATGCTTCTGCCTCTTCAAAAATCGCATGCCACAGCACATCCGGATCCGGATGTGTTTCTGCGGCAGCGGCTGCTTCTTCCCTGCTTCCTGAGATTGTTCTCTTCTGCACAGGAATCTCTTCTCTTACAGCTGCTGCAGTCCTTTGCTTTGCTGATGGCCTCGCTGCCTGCCTGACGGGCGGCGCCCCGGCCGGATCCATCAGTTCTGTTGCCATTTTGACAATACAAAGTTCCAGAAGTATCCTCGGCTGTGTAGACCATTTTGCTTCTGCCATTGTACGGGAAAGCTCTATGATTCCGTTATTGATGTCAGCCAGATCTAAGCTGTCGCTCTGCTGTCTGAGCCGTTCTACATTTTCCGGGGACAGATTCAGCATGTCTTCCGGTTTTTTTATAAATTTGGTAATCAGAAGGTTTCGGTAGTGTGCCAGCCAGTCTTTCATAAACTGCCTTACATCTTTTCCGTCTGCAAAGATGTTTTCCAGCATCACAAGCGCTTCTGCCGGCTGCTGCAGCTTAATTCTATCCGTCAGTTCTAAAAAAACTTCTTCTCCTGCTGTTCCCAGAAATTCCAGGACATCGCTTCGCTCCACATTTTGCTGACCGCCGGCGATACACTGGTCCAGAATGCTCAGACCATCTCTGACCGAGCCGTCTGCATTTGCTGCAATCAGGCGCAGCGCCCCCCGGGAAACCTGTATGCCCTTTTGCCGGCAGATTGCTTCCATTCCCTGCACCAGAGTTTCTTCCGGCACACGTTTAAAGTCCAGCCGCATACATCTTGAAAGTATGGTTGCAGGAAGCTTCTGCGGCTCAGTGGTCGCCAGAATAAACATAACATATTCGGGCGGTTCTTCCAGCGTTTTTAAGAGTGCGTTGAAAGCGCCGGAAGACAGCATATGCACTTCATCAATGATATAGACCTTTTTTCTTCCTGCAGCCGGCGGGTATTTGACACTTTCCCGCAGTTCTCTGATATTGTCCACCCCATTGTTGGAAGCTGCGTCAATCTCCACGACATCAATGAATCCGCCTTCTTTTATGGCTGTGCAGTTTGCACATGTGCCGCAGGGATGCTCTCCCTCTGATGTGCAGTTGACGCCTTTTGCCAGGATTCTTGCTGTGGTCGTCTTCCCTGTTCCTCTGGTACCGCAGAACAGATAGGCATGGCTCACTGCGTCCTGCGCCAGCTGATTTTTTAATATTTTTATAATATGTTCCTGGCCCAGAATCTCGTCAAAGATTTCAGGCCGATAGGCTCTGTATAAAGCTGTATACATATCAACCTCTCTTTACAAAAAACAAGACTGCCCTTTGAAAGCTCCGCGGCACTGGCAAAGGCTTGTCTGCGGCACATAAGAGCTTCCGCTTATTGCTGCTTCCTTCCGGACCTGACAAGGTTCACAGAGTCTTATTGCGCAGGACCCAGACCATACCGGACGGAGCTTTCAAAAGGCAATCTATGCTTCACTATTATACGCTTTTGGGCTGAGTTAGTCAATACCCTGCAGGCAAAATCAGTATTCTTCCATACCCAAAAGGCTGCTCTCCCGCATTTTCGGGTAAAGCAGCCTTTTGATAAAATCTTATGAAACTGTTCGATTAATCGTCCCATTCATCATCATACCAGTCATCATTCCAGTCGATGTCTCTCTCTAAAATCTTTCCTTTCATAGAGATTTCATAATCGTATTCCTTTTTCTTTGTTTTGAAGCTTACATCGTAATAAGCTCTGCCATCATCATAGTCCTTATGTGCTCTGAGACGGTACACCTGAGACTCGGTAAGTCCTGCATCTTTTAAGGCGATTTCTTTTGCACGTTCTGCTGTGATAACTGCACCTTTGTTTGCCTTCTTAATCTTTACTTTTCCGGACACGCTTCCGAATTTGGAAGTGTATTCCGCACGAACACCCTGAATGGTAAATTTGTAAGTCTTCCCTGCCTTATAATCCCGAATACGGAATTTCAATTCATCATCATCTCTGTCATAAATCGCTGCTTTATAAGTTTTTCCGGAAGTATCCTTTACTTTCACTTTTGGGTTTCTGTAATCCACATCCTGCCAAAACTCAACTTCTACCTTACCTTTCCCCAGATATTTTACTTTTTCCTTATCCGGTGAAGCTGCAAAAGCCGGAGCTGCGACCAGTCCCATTACCAGTGCCAGCGCCATCAGAATTGCAACCGGTGTTCTCAATCCTCTCATCATCTTGCTTTCCATTTTTATTTCCTCCTTTATTTCTGCCTTCTTTGTTTGTGGTAAGTATAAGATAACAGGGCAATATTAAAAGTAAATTAAAGAAAGCAAATTTTAGCAAATAATCATTTTCCTACCACTTTGTACAGCTCATCGCTGGCCGGCGGATCGATATCCATCATTTTGCCGCCGGCAGACATACAGATGCCTTCTTCTTTTTCTCTGATTCTGCCGATCACTGCTGCTTCTACACCTGCTTCTTCCATGGCTTTGAGAATTGCATCCTTTTTATCCTGCGCTACCATAATCAGCATACAGCCGCTGGAAATAAGCCGCATACAATCGATATCGAAATGTTCGCAAATTTTCTTTGTTACCGCTTTCACCGGAATCTTATCCACCCACAGCTCTGCCCCGGTCCCTGCGATTCGGCACATCTCCCATACGGCTCCCAGTACACCGCCTTCCGTCACATCATGCATACCATGGGTTCCTATTTTTCCCGCGGCCACACCTTCGGCCACCACACTTACCTGATCCAGAAGTGATTTTGCTTCTCTAATCTCTTCTTCAGTAAGGACTTCCTTCAGCTGCTCCTCAAAATCACAGGCAATGACGCCTGTTCCCTCAAGCCCTGCATATTTTGTAAGCAGGATATAATCTCCGGGTACCATATCCCCGGCGCTCTGAGAGGCGCCTTTTGTCCCTCTGCCGATGGCGGTGGAAACGATTACAGGTTTGCTGACAGCAGGTGTAATTTCTGTATGTCCGCCGATGATCTCTACGCCAAGCTCTGCGGAAGCTTCTCCCGCCTGGCGCATCATTTCTTCGATTTCTTCTTCAGTGGTTCCCACCGGCAGCATAACTGCCAGCATAATGCCCAGCGGCTGAATTCCGTTGGAGGCAATGTCATTGCATGAAATATGAATGGAAAGCCTTCCGATCTCACTGATTGCTGCTGTAATGGGATCTGTAGACATTACACATTCGTAGGACCCAAAGTCCACCACTGCACAGTCTTCACCGATTCCCGGCCTTGTCAGAACTTCCGGCCGTCTGTACGTTAAGTTGTCAAATACGATTTGTTCTAATAAATCACTGTCTAATTTCCCTGTTTTAAGCATTTTCTTCCACTCCTGACTTTAATAATTCCAAAAATTCTTCCTCTGCAATAATAGGAATCCCCAGTTCTTTTGCTTTTTTATTTTTTGAGGAGGCTGATTGCGTATCGTTATTAATCAGCCTGCTTGTCTTCTTGCTCACCGATCCGGATACTTTTCCTCCGCTTTCTTCAATCACACGCTTTAGGGCGTCTCTGTTTTCATAATGCCTCAGGCTTCCTGTAATGACAAAGGTCATTCCGGCAAGAGGCTGTGCTCCGTTTTCTTCAAAGTGCTCGTCCAGTTGCAGTTCCTCCAGAAGATCTGCCACTGCCTGCCGGTTCTCTTCCCTTTGAAAAAACGTGTTGTATGCTGCAGCCATCACCTCTCCGATGCCATCAATTGCACAAAGCTCTTCTTCTGTTATATTCTGTATTTTTTCCCAGTTGTTTTTGCAGTGCCGGGCAATGAGACGGGCATTGGCAGCTCCGATGTTAGGAATGCCCAGACTGTAAAGGAGCCGCTCCGGCGTTGTTTTCCTCGCTTTCTCTAAGGCATTCATCAGGTTTTCAAATGATTTCTGCCCAAACCCTTCCATGACTGTAATCTCACTTCGGTATTGTTTGAGCCGGAAAAGATCTGCCAGCCGGTGGATATAGCCTGCCGCCACCAGCTTTTCCAGTGTCGCCTCGGAAAGGCCGTCAATATTCATTGCATTGCGGCTGACAAAATGGGTCAGCGCTTTAATCTGTTTTGCCAGACACTGGGGATTGGGACAAAATAAAACTTCTACATCTTTTTCTTTTTTCAGCTGCGTTTTCTGTCCGCACACCGGGCAGCTTTCAGGAATTTGCAGCGCATCACTCTTTGTCAGATTTTCTGCAATCTGCGGGATAATCATGTTGGCTTTGTAGACTCTAATCCTGTCTCCGATGCCAAGGTGCAGTTCCTTTACGATGCTCACATTGTGAACAGATGCGCGGCTTACGGTTGTTCCTTCCAGTTCTACAGGCTCAAAAACGGCTACAGGGTTGATGGAGCCTGTCCTTGATGCGCTCCACTGCATTTCCTGCAAAACGGTTTCTCTGATTTCATCCTTCCATTTAAACGCAATGGCATCTCTTGGAAATTTGGAGGTGGCGCCCAGAGATCTGCCGTATGCCAAATCATCAAACAAAAGCACCAGTCCGTCAGAAGGAATATCCATCGTTTCTATGTGTTCGCTGAACCATTTCACCTGTGCCTGCACAGTTTCTCCTGTCACTGCTTTGTATTCCACGGTTTCAAATCCCTGCTGCATCAGCCACTCAAGTTCTTCTTCATGCGCCGAAAATTCCATTCCCTCTGCGCCTACAAGGGCAAATGCATAAAAATGGACATTCCGTCCGGCTGTGACTTTGCTGTTCAGCTGCCGTACACTGCCGCTGCACAGGTTCCTGGGGTTTTTGTATCTGGCATCCACATCTTCTATTGTCTCATTAATCTTTTCAAAGTCGGAATATCGGATGCAGGCTTCTCCTCTCAATGTCAGCTCGCCATTAAAGGGAATCTTCACAGGCAGGTTTCTGAACACTTTTGCATTGGCGGTCACCACTTCCCCTACCTCGCCGTTTCCTCTTGTGACCGCTTTAAAGAGGCTTCCGTTCCGATAGGTCAGTACAATGGTAAGACCGTCGATTTTCCATGACAGCAGTCCCTTCTGCGCTCCCAGCCACTCTGCCAGAGCCTGCGGGTCTTTTGTTTTGTCCAGAGAAAGCATCGGAGAAGGATGCCTTTCTTTTGGCAGGTCGCTCACCACTTCATAGCCTACCTGCATCGTAGGGCTGGAAGCCAAAACAATCCCGGTCTCTTTCTCCAGCTCTTCCAATTCATCGTAAAGCCTGTCGTATTCCAGGTTGCTCATGATCTCACGGCTTTCCTGATAGTAGGCTCGCGCCGCTCTGTTGAGCAGTTCTGTTTTTTCCTGTATCTCTTTGTGTCTGTCTCTCATCCTGATTCTAATCCTCTTTTGGTTTATATTTGGTCAGTGGCGCTATGCCTGCCGCCAGTTTCTTATGGGAGCCGTCAGAAAAAGCAACCTGAATCACCTTTCCGTCAGTTTTTTCTACAGTTCCCCGTCCGAATTTGGGATGTACCACCTCATCCCCCTGCACAAACTGCTGTGCTGCCTGCGTTTTTTCTTTGACCTGACGTTTTACATATTTGAGTCCGGCAAATGGGTCAAAGGGCTTGTCTCTGGCGCATCCATCCAGTGAGGCCCTCTGCTTTTCCGTTTTTTTCTCAAAAATAGCATCCCCATCGATCAGGTGTTTATCCACTTCTCTCAAAAATTGGGATTCTCTTGTAAAGTCTGTTTTCCCGTAAAGGGTCCGCATATTTGCGCTGGTGAGCCACAGCCGTTCTTTGGCTCTTGTCATGCCCACATAGCACAGGCGTCTTTCTTCTTCCAGTCCGTCTTCCCGATCAAAGGCACGCCATCCCGGAAACAGGCCATCCTCCATACCCGGCAGAAATACGAAGGGAAACTCCAGTCCTTTGGCACTGTGCATGGTCATCAGAACCACTGCATTTTCATTTTCATCATGGTTATCCACTTCTGACAGCAGTGCTATCTTCTCCATAAACTCTGCCAGCGTCAGCTGCAGATCCTCTTTTTCATAATCGTAAATAACCGATTTAAATTCCATCAGGTTCTCAATCCGGCCTTCTGCCTCGAGGGTGTTCTGGTCTTCCAGCACCTTCAGGTATCCACTGTGTACCAGAAGTCCGTCATACAGCTCCGATACTTTCATCCGGTCTTTTTCCCCGCTGTATTTCATAATGCATGCTGTCAGCTGCCGTATTCCCTTTGCCGCTTTGGCAGACAGGCTGCTGACTATTTCTTCATCCATTAACGTTTCAAGCAGCGAGGTATCTCTTACCCTTGCCAGTGTCTGCAGCTTTTCTAAGGTCTTGGCGCCCACCCCCCGCTTGGGTTCATTGATAATGCGCACCAATGCCAGATCATCGCTCGGGTTTTGCACAAGGCGCATGTAGCTGACAATGTCTTTTACTTCTTTTCTGTCATAATAGCGGAGTCCGCCCAGCACTCTATACGGAATCTCCCTGGCAGAAAGCGCCTCTTCAAAAGTTCTGGACTGGGCATTGGTTCTGTACAGGACTGCAAAATCACTGTATTTCCGATCGTTTGTTTTTAGTCTGTCAATTTCCCTTGCGATGTAGCGGGCTTCTTCCCGTTCATCATCTGCTCTGCAGTATACGATTTTTCCGCCATCTTCCCGGGAGGTCCACAGCTTCTTGTCTTTTCTCCCCCGGTTGTTCTCAATTACGGAATGTGCTGCTGCCAGGATGTTTGCTGTAGATCTGTAATTCTGTTCCAGTTTGACTACCTTTGCATTTTTAAAATCCTTTTCAAACTCTAAAATATTGCGGATGTCTGCGCCCCGCCACTGATAAATGCACTGGTCATCATCGCCGACCACGCAGATGTTATTATGCTCTTCTGCCAGCATTTTTACAAAGCAATACTGGATATAATTGGTGTCCTGATATTCGTCTACCATAATATACCGGAAACGGTTCTGATATTCAAAGAGGGCCTGCCTGTCCTCTCTGAATACCCGCACTGCATTAAGAAGCAGATCGTCAAAATCCATGGCATTATTTTTCTTCAGGAGCTTTTCATATGCATCGTATGCCCGGTAAACCAGCTGCGTTTTCGGATCTTCTCCCTGGGAGGCTATGTAATCCTGCGGAGTCATTGCCTTTTCTTTGCAGTCGCTGATGATGCTGAGAAAGTAGGCAGGTGTATATCGTTTGTCATTCAGGTTCATTTCCTTCACAATACTCTTCATTGCCGCCTTCTGGTCTGCCGGATCATAAACTGCAAAATCCAGACCGTATCCCAGAATTCCCGCATGTTTTCGCAGTACACGCAGGCAGGCGGAATGAAAGGTAAGGATCCACATGCCGGGCACGGCTCCAATCAGGGACTCCACCCGGTCCCGCATCTCGCCTGCCGCCTTGTTTGTAAAGGTAACGGCAAGAATATGGTAGGGGTTCACCCCTTTTTCCTTTACCAGATATGCGATTCTATGTGTCATGGTGCTGGTTTTTCCGCTTCCTGCACCCGCTAAAATCAGGAGAGGCCCCTCTGTGTACAGAGCCGCCTCTCGCTGTTGTGTATTTAGATGTTCCAGTTCTTTCATCGTTTCTCCCACCTACCAGATAATATAGTTTACAATCAGGTTCATAAAGAAATTGACTCCCGGTGTAATAATCAGGCTTGTAATATCAAAAATAATCAGCAGCATCAGAATAAAAAATCCGTTGTTGTAGATTGTGTAGTACAGCGGTGTATGCCGTATATGAAACAGTTCTGTCACAACAGAAAATCCGTCAAGAGGCGGCACCGGGATAAGATTGAAAATCATCAGAACCAGATTAATCTGTATCACATACCTTAAAATAGTCCACAGGATTTCCCCGACACTGCTCACCAGAAATCCGGGTCCTCCCACAATGAGAATCAATTTCATAATCAGTCCAAAGGCAACCGCTACAATCAGATTCATGGTTACGCCAGCCAGAGATACCAGCAGTTCATCTCTTCTCGGTTTCTTAAAATTGTTTGGATTAATTTCTACCGGCACGCCCCAGCCAAATCCGGCGAAAAGAAGCGCTATAAATCCAAGCGGATCGATATGCGCTTTCGGGTTGATTGTAACTCTCCCCTGAAACTTAGGGGTGGGATCTCCCAGTTTATATGCTGTCCATCCGTGAGCAAACTCGTGAAAGGACAGACCGATGACAACGCCCGGTATAATCAGTATGGTGCTCATAAACCATTCCACAGGTCCTGAGTAGCGTCTTATAGAATCAAAGAGCAGCAGTGCCAGAAAGATCAAAAAAACAGGGTCAATTCTTCTTCTCAAAATATTCATCCTCTCTTTTTACATAAAGTATTCTATATTCTATCACATTTCCTCTGATTTTAAAATATACTAAAGCAGAATACAGTTCTGTTTTATTTGAGTATGAGAGGAGATATTTATTTATGGCAAATCAATATATCTGCACAGATATCTACACCGTTCGGGCGGGAGATACTCTGTATTCCATCGCCCAGTACTATCATACGGATGTGCAGCTTCTAATGCGGGCCAACCGAATCCGCAATCCATACAATCTGAGAATCGGTACCAGGCTCTGTATTCCCGGTTCTGCTCCGGAGGCTCCTGCACCTCAGCCTGAAACACCGCAGTGCGAGCCTTCCGGTCCTTCGTGCGAATCTATCCATGTGGTAAAGGAGGGCGATACGCTGTATATGATCGCCAAGCAGCATGGTGTCACACTGGATGCTCTGATGAAGGCAAATTCCCATATTGATCCTTATAACATGCAGATCGGTATGGAAATCTGTGTTCCGCACTGTCAGAAATAAAAAACGTGGAAATGACGGAATCAAAGATTCCTATTTCCACATACGTTCTTTGATACTCCGTCAATATCGAT
>CAUWJW010000059.1:0-12172 GCA_963558985.1 uncultured Clostridia bacterium
CCGCCTCTCTGATGGGATTGAGCCAGATCTGCTTCTTGTAGCGGCGCTTGAACTTCTTCAGCCAGTCAATGCCCAGCTCCTTATTGTACAGACCGATGACCGAATTTCCGCCTTTTCGGTAAAGCTCCGAGGGTGCCATTGCCGCATCCCCTACAAAGATTACCTTATACTCACTGTCCAGATTAGAAAGCACCCAGTCTGTTTCCACCCAGTCGCCCCGCTTGCACAGCGGCGTATTGTACAGATTATCATAAATACAATTGTGGAAATAGTACACCTTCAGATCCTTAAAATGATTGGCCTTGCGAAGAGCCTGGAACAGCTGGTTGCACAGTCTGCTGTAAGGCAGCATAGAGCCGTCCGAATCAATAAGCAGCAGCACCTTCACCGTATTTTTCCTCGGCTTTTCATAGACAAGATCCAGAAGACCTGCATTCTCACACGTCTTATCAATGGTTCGGTCCACATCAAGCTCCGTCTTTTCCCCCTCCACACGGGAAGAGTACTGGCGCAGCTTTCTAAAGGCCATCTGAAAACTGCGGATGTCCAAAACATTATCCTCACGGAAATCACGGAAATTCCGTTCTCCTGCAATCTGCACCGCAGACTTGTGACGGCTTTTTCCTCCTACGCGGATTCCCTGCTTGTTATAGCCGCCCCGTCCCATGGGAGAAGTTCCTCCTGTCCCGATCCAGTAATTTCCTCCGTGGTGCTTTTCCTTCTGCTCCTCAATACGCTCATAAAACATCTGCAGCAGCTCGTCCAGCTCACGGAAAAAGTCATCGCCGTCTCCTTTGTCATCCAGGTCTCTCTCCCGCTCTCCGTCACGCAGCCACTCCCAGAATTCCTCCGGCAAGTCCTCAGGCGTCTGAACATCCCGGAAATACTCCGCAAAGACAGCATCAAACTTATCGTAGTCCGCTTCTGTCTTAATGACAATGCTGCGGCACAAATAATAAAATCCGGTCAGGGAAGCGCCGGCAAGCCCCTTGTCCAAAGCTTCCACCAGGGACATCCATTCGTTCATGGAAACAGCAAGCCCCTTGGCCCTGAGCAGATAAAAAAACTCTAAAAACACATTACCACCTCTTCAGCGAATAGCCCTTTTCCTTGATCTCCCGCATAACATCAATATCCTGATTCTTCTTCAGCAGCACCCCTGCAAAAGGAATCTCGTCTTTAATCTTTTTCATGTCCACACCGCTGATCATCAGTGCCTGCAGCCAGTCCAGAAGCTCCGATGTGCTCGGCTTTTTCTGCAGTTCCTTCATATTGCGGATCTCATAAAAAGTCTCCATGGCTCTTTCGCACAGCTTCTTGTCAATATCGCCGAAGTGGACTTTGATAATATCCGCCATTTTCTCTGCATCCGGAAACTCGATGTAGTGGAAAATACAGCGTCGCAAAAATGCGTCCGGCAGCTCTTTTTCCGCATTGGAAGTAATAATTACAATGGGTCTGTGTTTTGTCTTGATGGTCTGTTTTGTTTCGTTGATATAAAATTCCATTTTGTCCAGTTCCCACAAAAGGTCATTTGGGAATTCCAGATCCGCCTTGTCGATTTCGTCAATTAGAAGCACCACCTGTTTGTCGGAGGCAAAGGCTTCTCCCAGCTTTCCCAGCTTGATGTACTGCTTGATATCCTTTACATCGCCTTCGCCAAACTGACTGTCATACAGTCTCTGCACTGTATCATATACATAAAGACCCTCCTGGGCTTTTGTTGTTGATTTGATTCCCCATATAATGAGTTCCATATCCAGGGCGTCTGCAATGGCTTCTGCCAGCATGGTCTTGCCCGTTCCCGGCTCCCCTTTAATCAGAAGGGGTTTTTCCAGAGCAATGGAAACATTTACAGCATTCATCAGTTCCTGCGTTACGACATATTTGTCGCTTCCTTTAAATACATCCATTTTTTTCATTTCTTTTTCTTCTCCTTCTAGACATATGGATTTATTATACCATGTATACTTTCTCCTTGTTAAGTGTTTTTCTCCTCTCTTTCATTTGCCTGAATATTAAGAAACAATATTGTTTTCTCCTGCAAAGCATAGTATGATAGAAATAAGAACCTGCATGTGCAGGGCGCAGAAGAAAAGGAGGCGCCAGCCGAAAATGAGTTATGTGACGTTTAAAGATGTATGCAAGTATTACCACATGGGCGATCAGACGATTGCTGCTTCGGATCATGTTACCTTTGAGATCGGGCAGGGAGAGTTCTGTATCATTGTCGGCCCCAGCGGAGCGGGAAAAACAACGGTGCTCAACATTCTGGGCGGTATGGATTCCTGTGATGAAGGTCTGGTGCTTCTGGATGGAAAGAACGTCAGTGAAATGAATGACAGACAGCTTACCGACTACCGCCACCATGATGTGGGTTTTGTATTTCAGTTTTACAATCTGGTTCAGAACCTGACGGCTCTGGAAAATGTGGAGCTGGCCTCTGAAATATGCAGTGATCCGCTGGACCCTGCAGAAGTGCTGGAATCTGTCGGCCTGTCAGAACGCATGGACAACTTTCCTGCCCAGCTTTCCGGCGGCGAACAACAGCGGGTTTCCATTGCAAGAGCCCTTGCCAAAAATCCTAAAATACTCCTGTGCGATGAGCCTACCGGAGCACTTGATTATACCACCGGTAAGACCATCTTAAAGTTGCTGCAGGATTCCTGCCGGAAGATGAAAAAGACAGTCATCATTGTAACACACAATCAGGCGCTCACGCCTATGGCTGACCGGGTCATCCGCATCCACAGCGGCCGCGTCGCATCAATGGAAACAAATCCGGTGCCCCGCCCTGTAGAAGAGATTGAGTGGTGACCTTATGAAAAAAATGTATGCCCGCACGATTACAAGAGAAATCAAACAAAGTTTCGGCCGTTTCGTGGCCATTATCGCCATCGTGGCACTGGGAGTGGGCTTTCTTGTGGGGATCCTGTCCTCTACGCCCGATATGAAAGCCTCTGTCAATCAGTATTATACTGAGACTGCCATGTCTGATTTTGACATAAAATCCACCATGGGACTGACAAAAAAAGACGTCCGCGCCCTGTCCGGCCTTACTGATGTAAAGCAGGTCATGCCGGCCTATGCCATGGATTCCCTCATTACAACCCAAGACGATGAACTCCTTACCGCCCGCATTTACGGACTGGACTTTTCTGTTGCCAGAGATAGCCAGATCAATCGGCTTACCCTTTTAGAAGGACGTATGCCCGAAGGGAAACACGAATGCGTCATCGAAAATCCCAATTCTTATATGGATGACCTTTCTATCGGCGAAAAGGTCACACTTTCACCTGACAATGAAAATCTGAAGGACACCTATGCGCAAACTACATTCACTATCGTAGGGATTGCAGACAGCCCCTACTATTTCTGTAATGCAAAAGAGCCTGCTTCAGCAGGTAACGGGCGTGCCGGAGCAATCCTTTATACAGACAGCAGCGCCTTTTGCCTGGACACCTATACCGATATTTTTCTCACCATGAAATTTACAGGAGATACCTTTTCTTCAGAGTACCGGGATGCTTCCGATGCCCTTGCAGAAAAAATTGAAGCGCTTTCTGATGTGCGGGTACAGGCTCGGTATGATGAGATTGTCAAAGAAGCAAACAGGGAGCTGAAGAAGGCCCGCACCACCCTTGACCGTGAAAAGAAAAAGGCTGCAAGTAAATTAAAAAAGGCAAAATCACAGCTTGATCAAAGCGCCTCTCAATTAAAGAAAGGACGCTCTGGTCTTGCGGCTGCAGAAAAAGACCTGGAAGAAGGCAGCAAAGAGCTGCGTGCCGGAACAGCAGAAATCCGCCGGGGAAAGCAGCAGCTGGCAGACGGCCGCCGGACTCTGGCCGAAGAGAAGCAAAAGCTAGATGCCGCAAAGGACAGCGTGGAGCAGGCCAGACAGGCTATGGAAGCCGGTGTACAGCTTCCTGCTGAAACAGTGCAGCAAATCAAAGCTTACGACAAAGGGCTTGCCGCCTGGCAGAAGGGCAAAGCAAGGCTGGATGCCCAGGAGCAGAAACTGCAAAGTGCAGAAGCTCGCATCCGTATGAGCCGGCAGCAGTTGGCAGACGGCAGACAGCAGCTTCAGGAAAACAGACAGAAACTAAAGACAGCCGAAAAACAGCTGGCAGATGGTCGCAGAGACTACAGAACCGGTAACCAGGCCGCTATTTCCCAGATCCAAAGCGGAGAACAGAAAATCAAAAATGCGCAGAAGGATATCGAGGAAATCAGTATGCCTGAATGGTACATTCTCGACCGAAGCTCCAACCTGAGCTATGCCAGATATAAAGTGGATGTAGAAAAAGTGGCAGATATTGCTGCTGTTTTTCCTATCTTCTTTTTCCTTGTGGCCGCACTGGTTACCCTCACCACTATGACCCGTATGGTGGAGGAAGAGCGGATTCAGATCGGCACCCTGAAAGCACTGGGATACAGCCACAGGACAATTATGTCCAAATATCTGATTTACTGCGGAGCTGCAGCCTTCCTCGGCTGTCTCATCGGGCTGGCAGCCGGATTTCACCTTCTTCCGACTGTCATCTATCAGGCTTATGCGTCCCAGTATGATCTGCCGGATCTGATCCTGCAGTTCAACGCCAAGTATGCAGTTCTCTCTTGTATTTTGGAAATTCTATGCACCGTAGGTGCTGCCTGGATCGCCTGCAGGCAGACATTAAAAGAAAAACCGGCGCTTCTTATGATTCCGAGGGCACCAAAAGCCGGAAAACGAATTTTGCTGGAGCGGATCGGGTTTATCTGGAATCGGCTCTCCTTTACCCATAAAGCTACCGCACGAAATATTTTCCGCTACAAGAAGCATTTGTTTATGACCATTATCGGAATTGCCGGCTGCACCGCTCTGATTCTGACCGGATTCGGACTTCGTGACTCCATGTCAACAATTGTCCAGACCCAGTATTCCCAGCTTTTCCGCTATGATATGCGCATTGAAATGAGCGACGACCGGGAAGATTCGGTTCTGACAGAATTTCTCACAGGAAAGGCCTGCACAAAGGTCTATGATTCTGCAGGAGAAGCCTCTTCTTCTAACCGGGAAAAAGTTTCCGCATCCATTTGTGTACCGTCTCACAACAATGCACTTGCAAGCTTTATCCAGCTGCGGACTATGGATGACGGTACACCTATTCCTTTTGAAGAAAAGTCGGTTATTATGACACAAAAAATGGCAGATGTTCTGGAGCTTTCTATAGGTGATACCTTTACTCTGACCAATGCAGATGACAAAAAGGCAGAATTCACCCTTACGGGCATCACAGAAAACTATGTCGGCGCTTACGTCTATATGGCGAATGAGGTTTATCAGGATGCGTTCGGGGAGCTGGAATATAACACTTATCTGCTCCGATCCGGCCTCACAGATTCCAAAGAGCAGGATAAAGTAGCCGAAAAGCTTCTTGAGAGCGATTATGTTTCTTCCTGTGAGTTTACATCTCAGTCAAAGGAAACTTATGAAACCATCCTGTCCAGTGTGACAATGATTGTATATGTACTGATTTTGTGCGCCGGGGCCCTTGCTGTTGTAGTTCTTTATAATCTGACCAATATCAATATTAAAGAACGGACCCGTGAACTAGCCGCCCTCCGGGTTCTGGGCTACCATCACAATGAGGTGGCCGGGTATATTTTCCGTGAGATCGGACTTCTGTCCATCCTTGGTACGCTCACAGGTCTGGCTGTGGGGTGGTTCTTCCACAAATACGTTGTTGTGACAGCCGAGTCTGTGGATTACATGATGGGAAGGGATATTTCTCCTGTAAGCTTTCTTCTGGCTGCCGGCATCACGCTGCTGTTTTCTGCGCTGGTAGATTTTATCATGGCATTCAAGCTGCGCAAGATTCAAATGGCCGAATCCATGAAAGCCATAGACTGATCGCTATTCCCCTGCTTCAATAGCGCAGGGGAACAGCGGATACCCTGCAGGTCTGCGGAAATCCATAATAGCAGAGCATATATTCTACACCTTTTACCGCAAGCTCCTTATCCAGTGCAGGCCCCGCTGTAACTCCGGATATTGCCCTGCTCTTTTCCAGAACATCCAGTGCCAGATAGGGAACCTGGGCAGCCCTCACCTTGCGAAAACGGTAGATTCCCTCTCCTGCTTCTGCGCCAAGCCTGTAAATGGTTCCATTAGCAGAAGGGATAACAATCCGGACTTCTCTTTCATGGGAAAATGCCCCATCTTTGTAAAAAAGGCTCATCTTTTCCAGCGCCCGATCCAGAGTTTTTACGCAGCCCTTTTTTCCTGCTCCCAGCAGCACGGGAATCTGATCCAGTAGCTCCCTGATTTTCTTTCGTTTCTCCCTGTCCCGGTAAATCACCGGCCCGCAAAGGAGGCGGCGCCCTCCTGCTGCCTTTTGTACCACAGGATCCCTGCACAAAAGTTCTAAAAGCTCTGATGTGCGAAAGTGGATGTTGTATCCGCCGGCATGGATCTTCCCGATATAATAATTCCACATAGGCAGACTGTCTTTTTCCAGGGAGCATGACAGTACAAAATATCGTGAAGTTTCTTCCTGAGACGGATCTTCTGCTTCCAGATCGCCTGCCGCAAAACCACGTCCGTTAAAATACCGTTCCATCAAAAATTCTCGAAAAGGGGAGTTCCACGTTCTCACTTCTTCCTCCAGCAAAGAATAGAATTCTTTCCGCTCTCTGCTGTCATTGAGAAAAAGGCTATCTGTGAAATGCAGGGTTCCGGAGGAAAGAATCCCATGGAGACCATCGGAAGAGGTATAGTGATAAATGGTCTCCGGAAGCGTTCCTTTTATCATAAGAACGCCGCCGCACTGAGAATAAGCAGAACCAGCACCAGAAGCATAAGAAGGAATTTCCACACCCATTTAAGGTATGCGCCGTAGGAAACTCTTGCAATGGCCAGTGCTCCCATAAGGACGCCGCTGGTGGGTGTAATCAGGTTGATGACTCCGCTTGCAGATGCAAATGCGGTAATAACCAAGTCTCTTCCCACTCCCGCAAAATCTGCAATGGGCGCCATAATGGGCATGGACAGGGCTGCCAGGCCGGACGTGGATGGAACCAGGAAAGACAGAAGGAGGAAGAAGAAATAAGACAGGTCTGTAAAGGCCACTGCCCCCATTGCCTTTAAGGAGTCTTCCCCCCAGTGGAGCACCGTTGCTGTCATTCCGCCATCATTCATAATCACGGCAATGCCACGTGTGATTCCAATAATGATGGCTACTTCCAGAAGGTCTTTTGCTCCCCCTAAAAACAGTTCAATAAACCGCAGCTCTTTCCATCTCCAAATGAGTCCGCACAAAAAGGATGAGAACAGGAACAGAATGGTAATATCCCCAAACCACCAGGAGCCCAGAGGTGTAATCTTTCCCAGAGCTGCTCCCACTGCAGGAAGCTGCCTGACCCACTTGTTCAGATCTTCAAAAATGGTGATACCGAATTTATCTGCCCAGGGAATCACCCCCAGTACCATAATAAAAAAGCTCAGACCAAAGATCCATAAAATCACTTTCTGACGTGTGTTCATTTCTGTCTGCACATTGGATTTCTGAGAAAGAAAGTAGTTTTCATTACTTTCTTTCATATGATAGACCAAAGATTTTGCAGGATCTGCCTTTACTTTCCTGCCGTAGGCCATTACATACCAGATGGCCAACAGCAGACAGGCCAGAAGAAGGATTATCCGCAGCACAATGCCTTCCCCTATGGAAATCCCTGCAAAGCCTGATGCAATGCCTGTTGCAAAGGGGTTTACTGTGGACCCCAAACATCCGATTCCTGCTCCCAGCGCAATCACGGCAAATCCTGTAATCGAGTCAAAGCCTGCTGCAATAAACACCGGGATCACCAGTACATAAAAGGCAATGGTTTCTTCCCACATGCCAAACACCGTTCCGCCCAAAGCAAAAATGCACATGAGAATGGGAATCATCCACGTTTCTCTCCCAGAAAACCGTCTCACAATAGAGCCAATCCCCGCGTCAATTGCTCCCGTATCCGTCACCAGACCGAGAAACCCTCCGATAACCAGAATAAATACAATAATATCTACTGCATTAAAAAATCCCTCAATGGGAGCCCGCAGCACCTCCCAGAGACCCTGAGGATTTTGCGCTGCCCGCTCGTAAGTTCCCGGAATAGGTTCCAGCGTGGCAGCTGTATCATCTGCATATTGATATACACCTGCCGGAATAATCCAGGTCAGCACTGCAATGATCAGAATCAAAAGAAAAAGTATGGTAAATGCACTGGGCATTCGAAATTTTTTCATAGTAAAAACCTCACTGTTCCTGTTTTCCTTTAGCATATACAAGAACGTGAGGTTTTATGTAATTCTTTTGCAGGATTATTAAAGATGTGCCTGCATCCAAGTCTGAAATCCTTCTGCCGGAAGCGGCTTTGAAAAGATATAGCCCTGTACCATATCGCATCCTGCTTCATGCAGGAAGTACAGCTGATCTTGTTCCTCAATTCCTTCTGCAACTGTGTGGATTTCTAATTTTTTAGACAGCTGAATAATAGCCTCCACCACATCGCCTGCTCTCTTTTGTTCTCTCCCCAGGAAAAAACTGCGGTCCAGCTTTATTACATCTACATGAAACGCCTTCAGAAGGCCTAAGGATGAATATCCTGCGCCAAAATCATCCAGGGAGCAGGAAAATCCCAGCTTATGCATTTCATCAATTGCTACACTGACATTTTCAATGGCATCTTCATCAAAAAAGATGGATTCGGTCATTTCCATTTCAATGGCTCCGTCCGGTATCTGATATTTTTCAGCTACTTGCTTATACTGCTGCAGAAATTCAGGATTTTGGAAATGCTGTCTGGAAATATTGACCGATACCGGCACAAGTTTTAGCCCCATTTTTCTCCATTTGCAGATAAGTCCGCATACTGCTTCAAACATATAAAGATCCAGCTTGCAGATATGCCCGCTCTTTTCAAAAACAGGGATAAATTCTCCCGGAGAAATCAGCTCGCCCTCTGGTGTTTTCCATCGTACCAGCGCTTCTGCCCCACCGATTTTCCCATCGGAAAGACGCACTTTAGGCTGCAGGTAGACCTGAAACTCTCCATTTTCCAAAGAGCTTTCGAAGCTGTCATTAAGTCTGCGCTCCTTTTGCAGCCGTCTTGTAAATTCAATGTCATAGAATACGCAGGTTCCCTCATCGTGATGAAGCCGGTTGCGGCAGGCTGTATTGGCCCGATCCTGAATCACGGTAATTTCCAGATCGGGTTCATCTACGATGTAGGCGCCTCTTAGCACTGTCAGATAATACGGTTCTTCCCGCTGCTTATTAAAATCATTAATATCCCTCACCAGATTTTCCATTCTTTGCTTTATCCGGTACTGATCTGTACTCTTTAAAAGGAGAAAATAGTGATCTGCTTCCCCTCTTGCTGCAAGCTCTCCTTCAAAAATATTACGCTCCAGTTTGCGCATCACATATCGGAGCGTGCCATCTCCCTCATGTGTGCCGAAATTTTCATTGATCAGTTTAAAATTTTTAATATTGAGCGCAATAAGCGTATAGGTGCCCGGAGGCGCACTGCGAAGCCGCCGCTCACATTCAAACTGAAAATTGGCGTTGTTCATCCCTCCTGTCACTGGATCTACAAATGCGATATGCTCCAGCTGCGCCTGATATTTTCCATAAATGTAAAAAAGGGAGAACAGCGTAAGGAAAAATGCGAAAAATATTCCTATAATAATCACAATTGTCTGAAGCGCATATTGAGCCGTTTCCTGCGAAAGAAGGTCTGCCGGCACAAGAGTGAGCAGGTACCAGCCTTCCGGATTCAGTGCATGATATGCCATAAGCAAGTCTATATCATCTGCTGCAGGAAAAGAAATAACCCCGCTTTCCTTTTTTTTCATATCATGCAGCATGGAATCGATCTCTTTGCTCAGCGCTTCATCTTCATCCCGCTGGAATAAATCTTCAATCATTCGGAAAGGCTTTGCATCAGTGGGGGAAATTAGAAACTTGCCCTCCTGATCGACAATACAGGAAAGTCCTTCGCCGTCAAAGCTTTCAGTATCAACGATGCTCTGCATGCTTTCCTTGCTTCGTATCCCTGCCAGAACTGCCGAATCCGCATTGCCCTTCTCTAGAGGAATCATGTACAAAAGCTGCTGTTCCCCTAAAAAATCCGTACTGATTCTGCCTTGCAGCGCCTTAGAAAACGCCTCGCTCCCACGAATATTACGGTTCACTCCATCTGTATATTCCCCGGTTCCATCGTCTCCTACAACCGCCAGCGCAGAAAAATCCAGAAATTTTTCTTTTTGTTCCAGAAATTTCCGGGTCTCCTCTTCACTGTTATGCAAAGGCTCCACTTCTAACAGACTGTCTTTTATCATTTCCAGTTCATTTACTGCAATTTCAAGGCGGAAATTAATGTCCAGCACCAACTGGCGGGAAACATCCTTCACATAATTTCTCGTAGACTTCTCTGCAACAGTCTGCAAATAAATTGTATTAAGCAGTACAGCAATAGACACTATTATCACAATAATTACCATAACCGCCAGAAGTTTCTTGTAGCTTTTTTTCGTTTCTGCTGTAAAAAAATGATTGTTTGTTTGAGATATTTTGCTCATCTTCATCTTCCTGCATCTGACCTGCTCTGCTGTATGCTGCTCAGTCAAGTCCTGTCAATAAAAGAGTTTCCGCAATTGGGACAAGTTATTTTCAGTGTTCCCTTCCCCTTTGGAACCCGAACGGTCTGTCCGCAATTCCGGCACCGATAAAAATTGTACTGCAAATTGTCATTTGCTCCGCTGCCTTCTGTAGTTCCTGTGGCATTTGTCCCTGCCCATTTCCTGCGCATCTTCATTGAACTGCTGTTCCTGTTCCTTGAAAATCTGTACCGCAAATCTATATATTTCTGATTTTCCTGCTGACGCTTATATATGTTTCTCGACATAATGCGAAAGTAGGTGTACAACAAAAGTGCAATGCCCGGCAGGTATAAAATGTGCAGCATACGGAAACTGGATAACATAACGAGTATCATGGAGGCAATGAGCAAAAAACGCCCAAAAGAATCCAATCCGTATCTTCCCTGCATAAACCGATATAATTTGTATCTCCAATTGTTCATACGAATTCCCCTTTTGTGCTTATTTCTTCTATTTTAACATATTTCTTCTGTAAGCAACAGGGAGAAAGCAATCTTCACAAAGCTATCCACTCAAAAAATTGCAAAATCACGCATTTTTCTGCAGTTCTACTGCACATACAGTCAGGATTCCGGACTGCACTTTGAATTTAATCTCCATGCCGGCAAAGGAAAACCCATAGATTCTGCTGCTGTTCTGCTGGTAGGAGGGCCTTGGATCCTGTGCAAGAATTTTCTTTAAGACGGCCCGCTTCTCTTCCGGGATGCAGTTCTCCCATTCCTGTGGAATCTGTACCTGAAGAAGATCGCCTGTAAGCGATGTACTGAATCCTCCTTCAGCCCCGGGCTGGCAGTCGCTGTGAGGGATATAGGGCTTAATATCGTAAATAGGCGTTTGATCCATCAGGTCTGCCCCCAGTACATAAAGAACCGGCCCGTATTCCGGGTGATCCTTGCGGAGGCTTTCTAGGCGTACACAGGACAGCCCCAGCCCATTAGGACGAAAAGGGGCTCTGGTTGCAAATACGCCCATTCTCTTATTTCCTCCCAGCCTTGGAGGTCTGACTGTTGGTGACCAGTCTTTTCCCTCTTCCTGTAAAAATCCCCAGATGAGCCAGATGTGGGAAAAACCTTCCAGACCCCGCAGTGCCTCTTGCCTTCTGTATTTTGGCGCAAAAATAATCATGCCTTTCAGTTCTTCCACCAGCCCGCTTTGTCTGGGAATCCCAAACTTTGTGGGAAAATCGGTTTTTATCTGTGCGATAGGTTCAATCTGCCTCATATGGTCCTCTCTTTCTGTGCAGGCCCTTCCTACCCTATAGCGGTTATAGAAGATTCCCATAAAAATTATAAAACCCGCTAAACGCTTGAAACACTGCGTTATAGCGGGTTTTCACATGGTGCTCCCGGGGCGATTCGAACGCCCGGCGCACGGCTTCGGAAACCGACGCTCTATCCCCTGAGCTACGGGGGCCAATCTTTTTCGTACATTTATATATTATACACAAAAAACACAACATGTACACCTAATTTTTCTATTTTATGC
>CAUWJW010000060.1:0-12089 GCA_963558985.1 uncultured Clostridia bacterium
AAGAATAAAGTTGTTCTCAGTATTATGATTACAGAACTGACAGACCGGGATATAGAACACAGTCAGGCCGTCAGGAATCTTCAAGAAATTTCAAATCTGGTGGCAGGAGCTTTATTATAGGGTAGACACGCAACTATTCCTAAAATCATAATTTTGGGAATAGTTGTGGGGCTTTTATTTCTCAACTTAGTATTGACAGACAAAAAACCGGCATTTAAGATTATGCTCTTACTGCCGGTTTTCCGTTGTATAAATAAGATTAAGGTTTAGGTTGGCTTTGTTATGTTGCACTGATTTAAGAATCAGCATTACTTTGCTGAAGCGGGTATTTTGATAATCTGACCTGCGTACAGCTGAGAAGCAGAAATCTGATTTATATTGCTTAGGATATGAACTGCTTCTCTTACGTCCATATCGTCAGGCATATGTTCGCAGGCAATAGACCATAATGTATCTCCGGGATACACTCGAATCTGTGTGTACTGCTGTTTTGTCATACCGGATGCATCATTCATTCCCAGTACAGCGGTCACAGTTGTGATGCTTATTAAGATTATCACAGCCAGAAATACGGTAAATCTGAATTTGGACTTTATAACATATCTCTTTCTTTTTATTTTCTGCATGATATCTATACCCCTTGTGAACATTTGTTCTTTGTTGTGTTTTTATAATACACGAACATAGGTTCATTGTCAAGGGAAAATAAAACATTTGTTCTTTTATTCTATATAAATTTTCCAATTCAGGCAGACGGCATGCCCGTCATACAAAAAAACACAGATACTTTTCGGCGTACCTGTGTTTTGATTTTAACGTATAAACATCCAGATAATAATTGCAATCAGGCAGACACTGATTACAATATCCAGGAAAATCGATTCCCCTGTTTCAGAACGTTTTTGCCTGATCCTGATCACTTTCCCGATGAATAGGAACAACAGACCAATGGAAAAGAAAATAGTTTGTCCCATTGGCGCCATTGGAGAATGCATAATCTCATTCTTTCCAATAGGAACCAAAATCATAACTAAAGCGATTCCGTATAAAATATAATTGATATATTGTTTCATCTATTATGCTCCTATTCATACAATTTGCTATAAGCTTTATCCAGCCAGACTGTAAGTTTTTTCCGCATGAGAACCCCTGCAATACATAGAATTACGGCAACTACAGCAATAATAACAGCACCTGTATAATTTCCGGCCTCAATCTGTCTGCCGATTAAAAGACTTCCCATCATTCCGGGGCTCCGTCCCACAAGAGAAACCACCAGAAACGGCTTCAGTTTCATTTCAGAGATACCGGCCGCATAGTTGCATAAATCTTTTGGCACACCCGGGATCAGAAATATCAGAAAGACAATTACAATCGCTTTCTTGCTGTTCAAGGTTTGAATCAGTTCTGTTACTTTCTCCTCTCCAAAAATCAGGTGCATTGCATCGTGCCCCAGAAGTCTGGCAAGGTAATAAGTAACAACTGAACCAATGGCAGCTCCAATAAGAGAAAACAAGAAACCAAGCCAGAAACCATACATATACCCGGCAGCAAACTGGAGCCACTGTCCGGGAATAATACAGATAATAATCTGAATAATCTGCGCTCCAATATACACTAACACACTTTCTGCTCTGTACTGCCTGAAAAAGGCATTGACATTTTCCAAACTGGACATATTATCGATCAGTTCCGGTTGAAAGAAATAGATATACAGAGGAAGCCCGATCACGATAAGAATCAGGAGTGCAAACTTAAAAATCGTACCGAATAATTTGATTTTTTTTCGAAGCTTGTCTTTTCTTTGCTTATCCATATCCATAGCATCTCCTCCTTTTCCCCTTTTTAAATCTTTTTTACAGAGAAATCAGGTTTTGTTCATAGAGTGTCTGCAGTGCTTTGATTACGCCAAATTTGGAATGTTCATAAGTGAGTCCCCCTTGGAAATATACAATATAAGGTTCCCGAATAGGTGCATCTGCACTCAGTTCAATGGAAGAACCCTGGACAAAAGCCCCTGCTGCCATAACCACCTGATCTTCATAACCGGGCATATCCCATGGAATGGGCTTTACATAAGCATCAATCGGAGCTGCGGCCTGAATCCCTTCACAAAAGGCAACGACTGCTTCCGGACTTCCAAGCTTGACCGCCTCAATAATATCGCTGCGCTTGTCCTCTGCTTTCGGACAAACATCAAATCCCAGATTTTCAAAAGTTTTTGCGCATAAAGCAGCACCCTTGACAGCCCCATTGACTGTCTTCGGCGCCAGGAATAATCCCTGGAACATCGTTCTGGTCTGTCCGAAAGTCAGACCGCACTCCCCTCCGATTCCCGGAGAAGTCATCCTGTAAGAAATATTATCAATCAAATCCTTGCGCCCTGCAATATAACCGCCGGTCAGTGCCAGTCCGCCGCCCGGATTTTTAATAAGGGATCCTGCAAGCACATCAGCGCCAACTTCAATGGGTTCCCGGGTGTCCAGGAATTCTCCGTAGCAATTATCCACCATGCAGACAATATCCGGATTAATACCGTGAACAAAAGAAGCCCACTCCTGAATCTGTTCAATGGTAATGGCTTTTCGCCATCCGTATCCGGTTGCTCTCTGAACCGTAATCATACGGGTGTTGGGTGAAATAGCCTTTTCCAAAGCGGGAAAATCAATATTTCCCTCAGGTGTAAGCTCTACCTGTTTATAACTGACTCCAAACTCTTTTAGAGAGCCTTTTCCCTCCCCTCTGATACCGATGACTTCTTCCAGCGTATCATAAGGAGCTCCGGTGCAGTAAATCAGTTCATCTCCCGGTCTTAAGATTCCTGTCAGTGTCAGTGTCAGGGCATGCGTTCCGTTCACAATAATCGGACGGACTAAGGCAGCCTCACTTTTGAAAATATCAGCATAAACCCGTTCCAGAGCATCTCGCCCCGCATCGTCATATCCATACCCGGTATTCCAGGAAAAGTGGGTATCGCTGATGCGGTTTTCCTGAAAGGCGGTCAAAACTTTGTACTGATTAAATGCCATAATATCATCCAGTTTTTCAAACTCCTGTCGAACATCTTTTTCAGCCCGGTCAATGACCTCTAAAACTTTTGGGGAAATATTCAGTTTTTCTGTTAATAATTGATACGTATTACTTTGCATAATTTCACTTCCTTTTTTATAAATGCTCTTCCTGTTCTTCCATCCGGTTTAAAGTTTCTTCAAAAAAAAGCTGCGGGTTGCAGGCTTTCAGGAAGACTTCTCCGCTGGATGTTCCGTAAGGGTGTGCCTTAAAGAATCTGCGAATCTGTTTTTTATAGCCAATGTCCATTTTTTTCAATATTTCATCCCGGTTCTGACTGTTGGCTGTTTCCTGCCAGCGGAACACCGGGAATCCTTCGTTAATACCGAGCATGTTACCAGTATCAGGACGAAATGCCGGGCTTAAAGAATAGGCCATTCGTGTACTTCGCAGATCTCCGCTGGATTTTACAGTCATACATTCGGGATAACTGCGTTTGCCGCTGTATTCTTTTTCTTTTCCTACGGCTGTAGGAGCTGACCCATCTGTATAATAGTTATTTATAATATAAGTTTCTATTTTATCATAAAAATCTGCTGTAAAGCTGCCAAGTATACCGCCGGTATATTTTCCGTTTCTCACAGCACCTGCGTTGTAAGAATTGCGTAAATTCACACCGTTTTCCCCAATGCTTCCAACAATACCTCCGACATATCCATAAGGATCTGCAGCTGTACTTGCACCGGAAACAGATCCCATGTTATAGCAGCTGCTGATTACAGAGCCTTTTGCATTGGCATATCCCACGATGCCGCCGGCGCATTCGTTAGCGGATAAAATATTGCCTTTATTATAACACTCCTCCACTACAGCAGCGGAAGCAACAGATCTGCCTGCAATACCGCCTGTACCGTAAGTCCCTACACCGGTTCCCGCAGAAACTACCTGCCCCTGATTAGAGCATTTTTTCACTGTGCCGTTCCAGTTTTCTCCCAGAACGCCTCCTACTTTTACATTGCCTTTTACATTGCCCAGACTGTGGCAGTTTATAATTGTTCCGCCAAAGCTGTATCCTGCAACACCTCCGATACGATCCCGTCCGGAAACATTTACCTCAACTGTACAATTCTCTACTGTAGCAGTATCCGTAAGATAAGCAGCAATACCGCCTGCATTATCAGAAGTTGTTTCAATAGAGCCTTTCAGCTTGAGATTATTTACAGTTCCTTTCAGACTTCCAAAAAAACCCTGGTTCTTGTTTTCGGAATTTTCGATGTTAAGTCCTGAAATTGTGTGTCCGTTCCCCTGAAAAGTTCCTTCAAAAGCATAACTGCCATCAGAGCCTATAGGTGTCCATTCCTGGGTCAGCTCGATATCATTCATTAAATGGATGGTAGTATCTTTGAAGGTATAAACTTCATTGACTTGCCAGTCGATTTTTCTTGTATTTACCAGTTTCGCAAGTCCAAGAAGCTGTTCTTCTGTGGAAATTTAATATTAGCTGCGCCGGTCTTCAGGGTCAAACCATCCAGTATCCGGTTTACCGCTCTCAACTTTGGTATCCTCTGCCAATTCCTGCTGAAACGTCTGATCATACAGTAGCGGCTCGACTTTTTGTATAAAAGAATAATCAACTGCAAAGACAGGAGATACATTGATGCAATTGCACACTAATAAAGAGGCTGCACATGCACAGATGAATGTTTTCTTTTTCATGATCTTAGATTCATTCCTTTCTGTCTTTATTTTTTTTCTCCGGTCCGTTCTAGCTCCCATTCCATATCTTTTACGAGGTCTCGCTTTACATCCATTTTATGAGCTGCATAAAGCTGTGTTGTTGTCACTTGCTCGTGATCCATAAGCGCCTGCACATCATAGATGGAATTTCCCCTGCCAATCAGGCTGGTGGCAGCCGTTGCACGAAGTTTGTGAGGACTGTATCCTAAGTCTCTGGAAGTAGAAAGTCCGATAGAAGTATATTTTTTTACTAGCTGGCGAATTTGTCGATCTGTCATGCGTTTTCCCTGAAGAGAGAGAAACAGTGCATCCTTATGCTCTTCTTCAAGCTTATCACTGTCCGTTCTTTCTGTATCGATATAATCGTGCAGTGCTTCTGTAACCGATTGATTCAAAGGCATACGGGATTCCTTTCCTCTTTTTCGATATACAGTGAATTCACCTCTGGAAAATTGAAAAGAAGAGATATTCAGCTGCTGAAGTTCAGAAAGCCGAAGACCGTAAGTCAGAAACAACAGTAAGATGGCCTTATCTCTTTTCTTTGTTTTTTCCCAAAACTGACGCTCCTTTTTTGTCAGATGGCTGCCGGTAGAAACTGCATCCAGCATGATCATAACTTCATCATCCTGCAGTGCTTTAATTTCTCGCTCAGAAGCCTTTGGAACACGTATGGGATCAAATCCGTCTGTAATATTTTTATGAATAATCTCATCTCGATAAAGCTGCTTAAACATGACGGAGATAGAAGATTTTTTCCGGGCAAGGGTTTTATTGCTGTTTTCATAAATCGTGATGCCCTCTTCTGTTTCCACTTCATAGCGTCTGCAGTAATCAAGAAAAGCGTTTACATCAGTGGCACGAATATGATCAAAATCTGCAATGGTTATTTCTTTAACCGTATCGGCCTCTGTCAGTGCCGTTTCATCAATCAGATAAGAGCAGAAGAAACGTATATCACAAAGGTATGCAAATCTGGTCATAGGAAGTACATTTCCACGCAGATAAGCAAAAAAACTTTTCAAAAAATCCGGAAGCTGTACCTCTATTTCCTGACACTGACGGACGATTTCCTGTTCTCTCATCACCACATTGTCCGGACGGTCACTTTTATTCAGGATTTTTATCTGTTTTTGTTTACCCATTTGATCATATCCTCTAACGCCTGCACTAAATTTTTATAACTTGATAAATCAAACCAATTTATTCTATCATATCTGCGAAACCAAGTTAACTGTCTTTTTGCATAATGTCTGGTATTTTGCTTTATTTTTTCCACAGCACTGTCTAAATCGCATTCACCTTTTAAATAGTGGATTAATTCTTTATATCCGATTCCCTTCATAGAAATATGAGCTTCTTCCAGCCCCATTTCCAGAAGGGACTGCACCTCTTTGAGGAGCCCTTTTTCCATAAGAAGATCCACCCGTCTGTTGATTCGGTCATACAGCTCCTGCCGGTCCCGGGTCAGACCGATGAGAATAGGTCTATAATCCTTCACTGGGGGAGAAGCAGACTGAAAATCCGGAATACCTTTTCCTGTTGTTTCGATTGCTTCTAAAGCGCGTATAATCTTTTTGCTATTATTGGGATGGATTCTCTTTGCACTCTGCGGATCCTTTTCTTCAAGCAACCGGTATACCGCTTCTTTGCCCTGTGTATCGGCCAGATCCTGCAGAGAAGCTCTGTAACTGTCCTTTTTTGGTGCGCAGCTGAAATCCATATCATAAAGAAGCGCATTGAGATAAAGACCTGTACCTCCGGAAATGATAGGCAGTTTTCCCTTTTGAAAAATTTCTTTAATGGCCTGCTTTGCCATCTTCTGATAGGAAGCAACGGAAAAATCTTCTCTCGGATCAATTTCATCAACTAAATAATGCTTTACTTTCGCCTGTTCTTCTTTTGTGGGCTTTGCACTTCCGATATCCATATATTTATAAATCTGCATGGAGTCGCAAGAAACAATTTCCCCGCCCAGGCGAAGAGCCAGTTCAATGGCACATTCTGTTTTTCCAACGGCCGTAGGGCCTGCAATCACTAATATTTCTTTCATTTATACTCTCTTAAACATTTTTTCAATTTCATGCTGGGTCAATTTAATAAAAGTAGGTCTGCCATGGGGGCAGGAAAACGGATTTTTACATTTTTTTAAATCTGTTATCAGCTGCCTGATTTCACAATCTTTCAAAAAATCATGTGCCTTTACCGCACTTTTGCAAGCGCGCATTGTGATTTTCTCAATCGCAGCCGGGTTATCTGACCGGACATTGTCCGACAAACGGTCTGTGAAGTCGCGAAGGAAGCTTTCGGCTTCTGCAAGTTCCATAAAAATGGGGATTTCTATTACGCGGAAAGTGCCCGGACCGAACTCTTCCAGGATAAATCCCATTTGTCTCAGCGCTGTAAGCCAGTCCGTTTTTGAGTGAAAATCTGATTTGTCAATATGAAGCAGAACAGGTGTTAAAATCGGCTGACTGTGTTTTTCACTGCCGTAAAACTGCTGCATCAGTTTTTCAAAGTAAATGCGTTCGTGAGCTGCATGTTGATCAATCAAATAAAAACAAGTACTGTCTATGGCCGTGATATAGGTACCGAAGATGGATCCGGTCAATGTCAGATCATCAAAGTCAAAGGGAGGCGGGGTCTTTTCTTCTGGTCGAGAAATCGTCTCATAAGGGGTCTGACTTTCCTGCACTTCAGGATCTCTGCGAACGGTATCTTCCCGTATGGTTGACAATAATTTTTTTATATCAACTTGTTCTTCTTCAGGCTTCTTTTCCGTTTGTACCGTTTGTGCAGATGCAGTTTCTAAACTGGTCTGCTTTGCAGGTGCAGTTTCTGATACCGGCTGTTTTTGAAGTTTAAAAAGATCCTGTTTTTTTATTTCCGGTATGGACTCCTTTGCCTGCAGTGCTTTTTTTAAGGCGCTTTCGATAAAGTCAGACACAAAGGCTTCATCATGAAACCGAACTTCCTTTTTATTCGGATGGATATTCACATCTAAAGTATCAGGACTCACACGAAGAAATAGGAAGGCAACAGGAAATCTTCCGTCAAAAAGCCGATCTGCATAAGCCTGGCTGACTCCTCTTTGAATCACTTTGCTGTCTACCACGCGTCCGTTTACAAAGAAAATCTGATGCTTTCTGGTTGCTCTGCTTTTTCCCGGATTGGAAATATATCCATCGAGTGTAAGAAATCCTTTTGCTTCATGCACCGAAATCAGGTCATCTCCAATCTGACGACTGTAAACGGTCAGGATATTCTGGCGGCGGTCTCCTTTTCCGGGGGTGGAAAAGAGCATTGTTCCGTTGCTGATCATCCGAACCCTGCAGTGGGCATAGGCCAGTGCCATTTGGGAAACAAACTCAATAACAGCGCTGCTTTCTGCTGCATCTGATCTCATAAATTTTTTCCTGGCAGGTGTGTTATAGAACAGATCTCTTACAACAATTGTGGTTCCATCAGGACAGCCGGTTATTTCTTTTTCTGCAGGCGTACTGCCTTCAATGAGAAGACGGACTCCTGCTTTTTCTTCTTTTGTTTTTGTAATGATTTCACACCGTGAAACTGCAGCGATACTGGCCAGTGCTTCTCCACGGAACCCAAGGGTTTCAATCTGCTCCAAATCCTTTGCCTGAGAAATTTTGCTGGTGGCATGGCGCAGGAAAGCCTTTTCTACCTGATCAGGTTCTATGCCGCATCCGTTGTCTGTGACGCGGATGTAAGATTTTCCCCCTTTTTGAATCTCTACAGTAATAAGAGAAGCACCTGCATCTATAGAATTTTCCATCAGTTCTTTTACAATGGAGATCGGTTTGTCGACTACTTCTCCTGCAGCAATTTTATCGGCTACATCTTTTTCCAAAATACGAATCATAATATTTACGCTCCTGCTGCTTCTTTAAGTTCTTCTAATATCTGAAAAGCCTGAGACGGCGTCAGATGCATCAGGTCCAGATTTTTCAGCTTTTCTTTTACAGGATCAGGCCGGGAAGTAAAGAAGGAAAGCTGCTCCTCTTCAAGCCGGGAACTCTCTGGTACAGCATCGGGTTCTGTTAAAAGAGAGCCTGCACCGCTTTCCAGTTCGTGCAGTTTTACTGCGGCCTTTTGAAGAAGTACAGATGGAACGCCTGCCAGTTTTGCCACATGAATCCCGTAGCTTCTGCTGGCACTGCCCTCTACAATCTTGTGCAAAAATACGACATTGCCGTTTTCTTCAGCAACATCTACATTTAAATTTCTTACACCCTTCATGCTGTTTTCCAAAGATGTCATCTCGTGATAGTGGGTGGCAAAAAGTGTTCGTATCTGCTTCTTTGGGCTGCACAGATAGTCTGCAGCCGCCCATGCCAGAGAAAGTCCGTCGTAGGTACTCGTACCTCGTCCGATTTCATCTAAAATAATCAGGCTTCTTTCTGTTGCAGAATTGAGGATATAGGCCAGCTCGCTCATTTCTACAAAGAATGTGCTCTGCCCCTGCGCCAGGTTGTCGGAAGCCCCTATTCTGGTAAAAATGCGGTCTGCAATGCCGATATGCGCCCGCTGGGCAGGAACAAAACAGCCAATCTGCGCCATAAGTACAATTAGAGCTGTCTGGCGCATATAGGTGGATTTTCCGGCCATGTTAGGTCCTGTAATAAGAAGCAGACTGTCCTTATCTCGATCCAGATAGGTATCATTGCTTACGAAGATGCCATCTCTGATAGTCTGTTCAATAACAGGATGCCTTCCTTTTTCAATCTGTATCTTGTCTTGTAAATCCACTTCCGGTTTAACATAATCATTTTGCTGGCTGACTTGTGCAAAAGACAGCAGTACATCCAGAGAGGAAACGGCTGCTGAGGTTTGTTGGATCAGACGAATCTGCTCCTGGATTTCTTCTCTCAGACCGGTAAACAGATCATACTCCATTTGATTAATCTTTGTTTCAGCATTTAAGACCAGGCTCTCCATTTCTTTCAGCTCCGGTGTGATAAAACGCTCGCAGCTTGTAAGGGTCTGTTTGCGAATATAATTATCAGGTATCATATCATAATAGGACTTGGTGATTTCCAGATAATAGCCAAATACCTTGTTAAAACCCACTTTTAAATTTTTGATGCCTGTTCTCTCCCTTTCCTTGCTCTCAAGCTGTGCAATCCAGTCTTGGGCGTCTTTAATGGAAAATTTCAATTCATCCAGTTCTTTGGAAAATCCCTCTTTAATAATGCCACCTTCTTTTATGGTAAAAGGAGGCTCATCTACAACTGCCCGATTGATCAGATCATAAATGTTTTTCAGATCGTGGATTTCCTGTTCCAAATGCAGCAGCAGGCTGCTGTTACACTTTAAAAGATCTTCTTTTATTTCAGGAAGCACGCAGCAGGAGTTCCGCAACGCGATAAGATCCTTTCCATTGGCGCTCCCACAGGCGATACGGCCGGCAAGCCGCTCAAAGTCATAAATCTGTTTCAGCTTTTCTTTTATGTTGTTTCGCAGAATCAGATCATCGGTTAGAACTTCAACTGCATCCAGGCGTTCTTTAATGAGCGCTGTATGGTTCAGCGGTTCTTTAATCCATTGTTTTAGCTTTCTTGACCCCATGGCTGTACTGGTTTTGTCAAGAACTCCAAGGAGTGATCCCTGCACTTTTTTTTCAAAAAGAGTTTCTGTCAGTTCCAAATTTTTTATAGTTGCTTTGTCAAGTGCCATGTGGCTTCCCATCTCATAAAGGTGAAGCCATGTAATATGACTGAGGCTGTTTTTCTGTGTCTCATGAAGATACAAGAGAAGGCCTCCAAGCGCATATACGGCAGGGCTTCCCTCTTCCAGCCCCAGTCCCAGCAAAGCTTTGACTTTGAACTGACGCAGGAGAATATCGGAAACTGCACGCCCTGTATAATAGTCTTTCCCTAATTCATTAAAGTACGCTTCTATTGTCAGTTGAATCTGCTTACGGTCTAAACCACTGTCTTCGTTAATGAGAATCTCGCTGGCACTGACTTTTACCAGCTCATTGAGCAGTGCTGCAAAGCTGTCTTCACGAGGTAAAACTGCGGCAAAAATTTCGCCTGTTGATACGTCACAGTAAGCAAAACCGATGCTTCCTTCCTGTTCATAGACAGAGGCAATATAGTTGTTTTCTGTTTCTTTTAGCATAGTCTGGCTGATGACTGTGCCTGGTGTTACAATCCTGATTACTTCCCTGTGTACAATCCCTTTTGCTTTGGCAGGATCTTCAGTCTGTTCACAGATTGCTACCTTATATCCCTTTTCAACAAGACGGGCAATATATGTATCGGAAGAATGAAATGGAACGCCGCACATAGGCGCCCGTTCCTTCAGTCCACAGCTTTTCCCTGTTAGTGTCAGTTCCAGTTCCCGGGAAACAGTTTTGGCATCTTCAAAAAACATTTCGTAAAAATCACCTAAACGAAAGAATAGAATACACTCTTGATATTCTTCTTTAATCTTCATATATTGCTGCATCATTGGTGATAATCCCATTGGTCTTTCCGGTCCTTTCTTTAGGCTCTGTTATTATAGGCTTCGATTCCAAGGCGGATTAATTCTACGCTTCTGGCCATATCTTCCTTATTCAGAACATAAGCGATCCGCATCTCTGTCTTTCCAAGCCCCGGTGTGGCGTAAAACCCTTCTGCCGGTGAAAACATGACAGTCTCACCTTTATCTTCAAATTCAGTAAGAAGAAAAATGAGGAAATCCTCTACATTATCCACAGGCAGTTTCGCCATGAGGTAAAAAGAACCTCCCGGTTTTCTGCATACTACGCCCGGTATTTTCTCCAGCTCTTCATAAGCAGCATCCCTTCTGGATTCATATTCGGCGCGTATTGCATCATAGTAAGATCCGGGCAGCTTGTAAAGTGCTGCCGCTCCTGCCTGCTCAATGGTCGGGACAGAAAGGCGTCCCTGCGCGATTTTCATTACATTGCTCAGGATATCATTATTTTTAGAAACGATACATCCCACTCTGGCTCCACAGGCTGAAAAGCGTTTTGAAATAGAATCAACAAGAATGACTCTGTCTTCCAGATCCTTTAACATGCCGAAAGAATTAACAGGGCGTCCGTCATAGGCGAATTCACGATAAACTTCATCTGCAATAATCCATAAATCGTACTTCTTTGCGATTTCTCCAATCAGTTTCATTTCCTCTAGTGTAAGGACGGTTCCTGTAGGGTTTCCGGGTGATGTGCAGCAGATTGCCTTGGTTTTGGGTGTAATGGCTGCCTCGAATTTTGACACATCTGCAAAATGGTATCATTCTTCTGCAGTCGTAGTAACAGGAACGATGACACCAACGGCCATAGTTACAAATGTATGATAATTTGTATAAAATGT